>CALBTQ010000420.1 GCA_937967875.1 uncultured Pseudomonadota bacterium | reverse complement strand
ACCACCGAGATCTACACTCTTTCCCTACACGACGCTCTTCCGATCTGGGTGTGACGGCGCATCTCTTTTTTCATCCCCCTGGAAATAATTTTTCTTGACTTTGGTTTGGAGCGTTTTACGATACCAACAATTTGCGGCGGCGAAATGCGCCGTGAGGCGAGGAGGGAAACGGTCTTGCCGGATCTTGACGAACCATCTGCCCGACGACCCAAGCGGGTCGCGGTCATCCACAACATCGACTTCGAAGGCCAAGGAACGCCGACGAGCGGACCGGGCCTTTTTTCCTTGGAGGCCGACGCCGAGGTCGCGCGCACCGCACGGCACATCGCCGACATGCTGGAAGACGCGGGGCTGGAAACCGTCCTGCTGCAGGTGAACGATTCGCTGGCCGGCCTGCTGCCCCGCCTGCGCGAGGAGCGCATCGACGTCGTGTTCAACCTCGTCGAAACGCTGGGCGGCGAAGCGTCGCGCGAGGCCGAGCTGCCCGCGATGCTCGAAGCGGCGGGCATCCCCTTTACCGGCAACGGCGCGGCGGCGCTGCAACTGGCGCACGCCAAGGATCGCAGCAAGCAACTGTTGGCCGCCCATCGCCTGCCCACGCCGCAGGGGCTGTGTGTGCGCAGCCCGCGCGACCTGCCCCGCGACGCGGCCGGCCTGCCGCCGTTCCCGCTGTTCATCAAACCGGCGCGGGTCGACGCCTCGATCGGCATCGGGCAGCGATCGCTGGTCCACGACCTCGACGAGTTGAAAAAACAGGCGGCCTGGCTGCATCGCCACGTGCCCGGCCCGATGCTTGTCGAAGAGTACCTGCCGGGAGCGGAAATCAACGTGGCCATCTTCCCCAATCCGTTCACCGGCCGGGCGGTGCCCACGATCATCGATTTCAGCGCGTGCCCGCCGGAACTGGCTCCGATCGTCACCTACGATTGCAAGTGGCTGCCCGAGAGCCCGGAGTACGCCGCCAAGTCCACGCCGTGCATCGACCAACTGGCGCCCGAGCTGCGCCGCGACGTGCTGCGCATCGCCCGCGCCGCGTTCCTGGTCGTGGGCGGCGCCAGTTACGGCCGCGTGGACATGCGCCTGGATCGCGACGGCCGCCCGAAGGTCATGGACATCAACCCCAACCCCGACCTGGATCACGAAGCCGGGTTGTCGGTTGCCGCCAATTCGGTAGGATTGGATTATCAAACACTGTTGTTGCAAATCACCGACGATGCACTGAGGAAACAAGCCGATGTATCTACGTCCTATCTTGCCAAAAGATCGCGAGCCTTTGGCCGCTTTGCTGCGGCGTATTGACAACTTCACCGCCGAAGAGGTGGACGTCGCGCTCGAACTGATCGACGAGGCGATCGCCCGCCCCGAATCCGGCTACCGCTGCCTGGTCGCCCTGGGCCTGGGCGGCGAGGATGAAACGCTGCTGGGCTACACCTGCTTCGGCCAGACCCCGATGACCGAAAGCACCTACGATCTGTACTGGATCGTCGTGGACGCCGCGCACCGCGACAAGGGCATCGGCCATCACCTGTTGCAGGCGCTGTACGAAACCCTCACGCATCTGGGCGCGCGCATCATCCGCGTGGAAACCTCGTCGATGGAATCCTACCGCGGCTCGCTGCGCTTCTACGAGAAAGAGGGCTTTACCACCGTCGGGCGCATCCCCTCGTTCTACAAGGATGGCGACGACCTGATCGTCATGTACTATCAGTTGCCCGCGTAGCGCGATATTCCGTCCCGCATTTAGGCCTTGACCAACGGCGAATGTGCGTTCAGATTACGCGTCCAATTGGGAAAGGACGACCATGAGCGCCGATCAGCCGACGCGGATGCCCGAGAAAATCCGCAACATCGCCATCATCGCCCACGTGGATCACGGCAAGACCACGCTGGTGGATAAAATGCTTGCGCAGTCCGGCAGCTTCCGGCGCGGCGAGGGCAACATCGAACAGGCGCTGGATTCGGGCGAGCTCGAACGCGAGCGCGGCATCACCATTTTGTCCAAGTGCACCTCGCTGGATTACGGCGACCTACACATCAACGTGGTGGACACCCCCGGTCACGCCGACTTCGGCGGCGAGGTCGAACGGGTAATGCGCATGGTCGATTCCGTGCTGTTGCTGGTCGACGCCTTCGAGGGACCAATGCCGCAAACGCGGTTCGTCACCAAAAAGGCGCTGGCGCGCGGCCTGCATCCGATCGTGGTGATCAACAAAATCGACCGCCCCGGCTGCGATCCGCACGCCGCCGCCGACGCGGTGCTCGACCTGTTCATCTCGCTGGACGCCACCGAGGAGCAGTGCGATTTTCCCATCGTCTACGCCTCGGCCAAACTGGGCTACGCGGTGAACGATCTGCGCGACGAGCCTCTCGACCTGGCGCCGCTGTTCGCCGCCATCCGCGACCATGCACCGTCGCCGGTGGTCGATCGCGACGACGTGCCCGCGCTGCAGGTGATCACCTTCAACCACGACGAATACCTGGGCAGCATGGCCATCGGCCGCGTGGAATCGGGCGTCTTTTGCCCCGGCGACCGCGCGCTGCTGGTGCATCGCGACGGCAGCCGCGACGTGTTCCGCATCGCCAACGTCCTGGGCTTTCGCGGGCTGCACCGCTTCGAGATGGACCAGGCCGGCGCCGGCGACATCGTCGCGCTGACCGGCATGGCCGAGTTGAACGTCGGCGAAACGATCACCTCGGTCGACAATCCCAAGGTCCTGCCGCTGCTGGAGGTCGACGCGCCGACGGTCAGCATGACCTTCATGGCCAACACCTCGCCCACCGTGGGCAAAGAGGGCAAGTTCGTCACCAGCGCCAAGCTGCGCGAGCGGCTGGAGCGCGAGATGAAATCCAACGTCTCGTTGCGCATTGCGCCGACCGAAACGACCGACGCTTTCGTCGTCAGCGGGCGCGGCGAGCTGCACCTGTCGGTGCTGATCGAAACGATGCGCCGCGAGGGCTACGAGTTCATGGTCTCGCGTCCCAAGGTCGTGCTGCGCGAGGAAAACGGCCAGACGCTCGAACCCTACGAGATCGTCATCGTCGACGTGGAAACGCAACATGCCGGGCCGGTCATCGAGTCGCTGGGCCAGCGCTTCGGGCGCATCACCAACATGCGCGAGGTGGGCATGGGCCGTTCGCGCGTCGAGTTCGTCATCCCCACGCGCGGGCTGATCGGCTACCGCGCCAAGTTCCTCACGCTGACCCACGGCACGGGCGTGCTCAACGCGGTCTTCCACGAATACGCCCCCTGGTCCGGCGAAATCAAAGACCGGCCCAGCGGCGCGCTGATCGTCCTCGAGCCGTGCACGACGGTCACCTTCGCCCTATGGAAACTCGAAGACCGCGGCGTGTTTTTCGTCGGGCCGGGCGAGAAGGTCTACGCCGGGCAGGTCATCGGCGCGCACACGCGCGGCAACGACCTGGTGATCAACCCGGGCCGCGCCAAGAAACTGACCAACATCCGCGCGGCGGGCAGCGACGAAAAGAACTTCCTCAAGCCGCACCGCGTGCTGACCATCGAAGAGGCGATCGAGTTCATCAACGACGACGAGCTGGTCGAATTCACGCCGCAATCGATCCGCCTGCGCAAACGCATCCTCGACCACAACGACCGCAAAAAGGCCGAGTACGTCGTCAACGCATAAGCGCTCGTTCTTTGCGGTTTGCCCCGCGCGAAAAATCCCGTAAAGATAGACGCCGCAATTGTGGAGGACGTTCCGTTGGTCCAGAGGCGTCGCGCCTTCGAAAAGCTCATCCCCAAACCGGCCGAGCCGCCGCTGAGCAAGCTGTACGTCGAGCCGACGGCGCACTGCAACCTCACCTGCCGCACCTGCATCCGCAACAGTTGGACCGAACCGCCCGGCGAAATGGACGAGGTCGTGTTCGCGCGCCTGCTCGACGGCATGCGCCGCGCGCCGACGCTGCACACGGTCGCCTTCTGGGGCTTCGGCGAACCGTTGCTGCACCCGCGCATCGCCGAGATGATCGCGGCGGTCAAGCAACTGGGGCTGAACACCGAGATGATCACCAACGGCCTGCTGTTGAACGAAACGCGGGCGAAGGCGCTGACCGAAGCGGGGCTGGACACCCTGGTCGTTTCCGTCGACGGCGCGCAGGGCGCGGTGCTGGGTGAAATCCGGCCCGGGGCCGACCTGGGGGCCATCGACCGGAACGTCACGCGGCTCATGTCGTTGCCGCGCCGGCCGAAGCTGGGCCTGGAGTTCGTCGCCATGCGGCGCAACCTCGCCGAGCTGCCGCACCTGCCGGAATTGGCGCGGCGCTGGGGCGCCGAGTTCATCATCGTCTCGAACCTGCTGCCGCCTACCGCCGAAATGAAAAACGAAATTCTCTACTGGCTGGCGTCACAGAGCCTGTCGCCGACCACCCGCCACGGCGCGAATCCGGAAATCCGCCTCGCGGCCATCGACACCCGGCCCGATCAGGCCGAGCCGATCCGCGCGGTCGCCCCGGACGTCTCCGGTCGTCCCTGGCCGCCGTCGATGGACAACGGATTGGCCGGCAGTTGCCCCTTCGTCGAGGAGGGCGCGGCGACGATCGGTTGGGACGGCGCGGTCGGCCCGTGCATCGCGCTGATGCACTCGCACACCTGCTACGTGCTCGACCGGAAAAAATCGATCCGCCGTTACGTGGTCGGCAACGTTCTTCAACAGGACCTGACCGACATCTGGAACGAATCGGGGTTCGTCGACTTTCGCCGGCGGGTGCTCAATTTCGAGTTTTCGCCCTGCGTCAGTTGCGGCGGTTGCGAGATGGCCGAAGCCAACGAGGAAGACTGCTTCGGCAATCCCTTCCCCGCCTGCGGCGATTGCCTGTGGGCCAAGGGCGTGTTGTTGTGTCCCTAGCGGCGCCGGGGGCATCGACAATCGCGCGCCGTTTGTCTATAGAGAAATTTTCGGCGCACCCTCAACCGCGAAAGCAGTAACGATGAAGGAAATCGACCGCCTGATCGCCCTGCGACTCGCCGCGCTCGAACAAGACGGGCTGCGGCGCACGCTCAAGGTTTGCACGCCGCTGGTCGGTCTGGGCGTACTCGTCGACGACGGCGAAACGAAAACCGAGGCGATCAACTTTTGCGGCAACGATTACCTGGGGCTGGCGGCGACGCCGGTTTCGGAAAGCATCGCGCGCTCGACGCCGGCCGGCGCCGGGGCCAGCCGGTTGCTCAGCGGCACGCATCCGGCTCACGCGCAGGTCGAACGGCAGATCGCCGCGCTGATGGACCGCGAAGCGGCGCTGCTGTTCGGCAGCGGTTTTCAGGCGAACCTCGGGCTGCTCACCGCGCTGGCCGAGGTATGCGGCGACATCCTCAGCGACGGCGAAAATCACGCCTCGTTGATCGACGCCTGCCGCCTGGCGCGGGCGAACGTGCGCATCGTTGGCCATCGCGACGTCGACGCCCTGGCCGACGCGCTCGACGAATGCGCCGGCCCCGCGCTGGTCGTCGTCGAAAGCCTGTACTCAATGAGCGGCGAGGCATGGGATTTCGCCGCCCTGGCCGAACTGAAACGCGAACGGCCCTTCGTGCTGCTGGTCGACGAAGCGCACGGATTCGGCGCCTACGGCCCGCAAGGCCGGGGCGTGCTGGCGAGGCAGGGCGCGGCGGAACTTGCGGACATCGTCATGGCGGGCCTGGGCAAAGCGGCGGGATTGTCCGGGGCCTTCGTCGCCGCCGGCCGGCCGGTGATCGACCTGCTGCTCAATCGCGCGCGGTCGTTCATCTACACCACGGCGCTTTCGCCGTTGCTGGCCGCGCTGGCCGCCGAACGCTTGCGGCTCATCGCCGCGGGCGACGACCTGCGCGCGGCGTTGCAGGCCAACGTGCATACCTTCCGCGAGGCGCTGGCGCACCACGGCGTGATCGCGCGCGGCGAAACGTATTCGGCCGTCGTGCCCATCGTGGTGGGCGAACCGGAACAGGCGTTACGCGCGGCGCGCGAACTGCTGCGCCGGGGCTATTTCGTGCAGGCGATCCGTCCGCCGACGGTACCGCCGGGCACGGCGCGGTTGCGCGTTTCGTTGTCGGCCCGGCATGAGCGTGACGATCTGCTGGGCCTGGCCGCGGCCCTCGGCGATCTGGCGCGAACCGCATTCTGACGTTATTGCGACAAACCGACACAAAGATTATTGCAGACGGCTATTGACGTTAGCCCCGTTTATGACCATAATCCGCCCGTTGTAAGCGTTCCTTCACTGAACACGCGCAGCGTGCGCGCCTCTGGGTTCCTCCTTCGCTCGAGCTCCCGGACCTTACTCAATGAATGGTTAACGTTTACCGTGGCCTTGAACGAATCAAGGAAGAGAAAAGGTACGCATGAATTTCGTCGAACTGAACATTTCCGACCCGCTGCGGTCAGCCGTCGATGAACTGGGTTACGTCGAACCGACGCCGATTCAGCAAATGGCCATTCCGCATATCCTCAACGGCTGCGACGTGCTCGGCTGCGCGCAAACCGGCACCGGCAAAACCGCCGCCTTCGCCCTGCCCATTCTCCAACGCCTGGCCGCCGGCGAACTCCGCCGCCCCAAACGCGCCATCCGCGCGCTGATCGTCGCGCCCACGCGCGAGCTGGCCTCGCAGATCGACAAGAGCTTCGCCGATTACGGCAAGCACACGGAACTCAAACACACCGTCATCTTCGGCGGCGTGCCGCAAAAAAAGCAGGTGCTCGCGCTGAGCACCGGGGTCGACATTCTCGTGGCCACGCCGGGCCGGCTGCTCGACCTGAAGCACCAGCGCTACGTCGACCTCAAGTCGGTGGAAATTCTCGTGCTCGACGAGGCCGACCGCATGCTGGACATGGGCTTCATCAACGACATCCGTCGCATCGTCGCCGCCGTGCCGGCCAAGCGCCAGACGCTGATGTTCTCGGCCACCGTGCCTTCGGCGATCCGCGAGCTGGCCGGCAAACTGCTGCGCGCACCGCAGGAAGTGAGCGTCGCGCCCTCGGCCACGACCGTCGAGAACGTCGAACAGTGGGTGTATTTCGTCGAAAAGCCCTACAAGCAGTTTTTGCTGGCGCATCTGCTGGCCCAGCCGGAAATCTCGCGCGCGCTGGTGTTCACCCGCACCAAGTACGGCGCGGACAAGGTGGTGCGTTTTCTGGCCAACGCGCATATCCCCGCCGAGGCGATCCACGGCGACAAGACGCAGAAGAATCGCGAGCGCGTGCTCAACGCCTTCAAGCGCGGCAAGTCGCGCGTACTGGTGGCGACCGACCTCGCCTCGCGCGGGTTGGACATCGACGACATCAGCCACGTGGTGAATTACGATCTGCCCACCGAAGCGGAATCCTACGTGCACCGCATCGGCCGCACGGCGCGCGCGGGCTCGTCGGGCGCGGCCTATTCCTTCTGCGGCATCGAAGAGCGGCCGCTGTTGTTCGACATCGAAAAGCTGATCCGCCAGCGGCTCAAGGTGCAGGAAAAGCACCCCTATCAATCGGCCCTGCCCGCGCCGCAGTACGATCCGGTGACCAACAAGCGCATCGTCAAAAGCACGCGTAGCCGTCGGCGGCGGTAATTTGTCCGGCTTTCCGCGAACGTTTCGCTCAATCTTCTTCGCCAAGCACCGCCCGTAAAAAGCCGCGTACGCGCTCTTCTTGCGGACGGTCGAGGATTTCCTCGGGCGTGCCTGATTCGACAATCCGCCCGCCGTCGAGAAAACAAATGCGATCGGCCACGCGGCGGGCAAAGGCGAGGTCATGCGTGACGATCACCATTGTCATGCCCTTTTCGGCCAGACCGGTCAGCAAATCGTTAATGCCCGAAATCATTTCCACGTCCAGCGCGCTGGTGATCTCGTCCAGCAACAGAACTTCCGGATTCATCGCCAGGGCACGGGCGACAGCCACCCGTTGTTTCTGCCCGCCCGACAACGCCGACGGCCAGGCGTCATGCTTGTCGGCCAGCCCCACCTGATCCAGCAACGCCCGCCCGCGCGCCAGGGCATCGCTTCCCTTTTCCCCCAAAACATACAGCGGCCCTTCCACCACGTTTTGCAGCGCGTTGCGGTGCGGGAACAAGTGAAAATGTTGAAAGACCATCCCCATGCGACGCCGATGTCGCGACAGTTCATCGGGCGTCATCGATCGGTAATCGACCGTTTCGTTCTTCCAGCGAATCGTGCCGGCGTCAGGGAACTCCAACAGATTCAAGCAGCGCAGCAGCGTGCTCTTGCCCGATCCCGAGGGGCCGATCAGCGCCACCACTTCGTGCTCGTGCACCGCGAAATCGACGCCGTCGAGCACGACCAGTTCGCCGAACCGTTTACGCAGGCCCTCGACCCGAATTTCCACTTCGCGCGCGCCGCCCATCAGATCGTCCTCCCCACCGCCTGCCGCGATCGTTGCAGGTACCGCTCCCACGCCCGCACCGCCAGGGTGATCAGCGAGATGATGACCAGATAAAAGCCCGCCGCCAGCACAAACGGCATGAACGCCTGACCGGTTTGAAACACCACATTGCGCGCCGCGTAGGTCAACTCGATCAGGGTGATCGCGCCGACCAGCGAGGTGTCCTTGGTCAGCACCACCAGATTGTTGCCCAGCGACGGCAGCGCGTCGCGAAACGCCTGCGGCAGAATCACCCGGCGCATGATTCGCCGGCGCGTCATGCCCAGGGAGGCGGCCGCGTCCCACTGGCCCTTCTCCACCGCGTTGATGCCACCGCGCAGCGTTTCCGCGTTATAAGCCGTCGTGTTGACGACCAGGGCGATCAGCGCCGCGCCGAACGCGCCGATCAGCTCGAATCCGACCAGCCGGTTGATCGCCGTTGCCAGCACGAAATAGGAAATGAACAACTGCACCAGCAGCGGCGTGCCGCGCACCAGCCAGATGTACGCCGTCGTCGCCCGCTTGATCCACCGCGCGCGCGAGGACGTGCCCACGCCGATCAGCGAACCGGTCAGCAGCGCCAGCAGCGCGGTCAGCAGCGTCAGTTCCAGCGTCAGCACCGCGCCCTTGGCCAACAGGGGAATCATCCCGCTCGCGCGTTCGACGAAAGTCGGTTTCTTTTTCACCGTCGACACATCCTCGGTCAACGGCGGAATCTTCGTCGCGAACGCGCCCCAGTTGGTCAACAACGTTTCGAGGTCCGGTGAAGCGCCCACCCACGTACGGTAGATGCGTGCGTAGGTTCCGTCCTGCACCATGGCCAGCAGGGCTTCGTTGACCCGATGCACCAGCCGCGTCGAATCCCGGCGGGCGGCAATACCGCACGCCTCCTCGTACAGCAGCCTGCCCAGGGGCACGATGTCGCCCGCGCCGCCTTTTTTCACGTAGAAACCGCCGACGATCCGATCCGACACGAACGCCTCGATCTTGTCGGTGTTCATCGCCGCCACGATCTCCGCTTCGCTGCCGTAATAGACGATCGCGGCGACCGGAAACCGCTCCGGGTGGGACGTGATGTAGCGCGCGTAGGTCGAATCCTCCAGCACGCCGATTTTCACGCCGGTCAGATCGGTCACGCCGCGCCGGGCGAACACCTGCGCGCCGCTCACGTAATACGGCAAGGTGAAGTGCATCGTCGCCAGCCGCTCCGGTGTGATCGCCATCGAGCCGCAAATCAAATCGTATTTGCCGCTGTGCAAACCGGCCTGAATTCCGGCCCAGTCGATCTGCACCAGCGCCGGCGCATACCCCAGGCGGCGGGCGATCTCCCGGGCGATATCGGCGTCGAAACCCACCAGCCGCCCCTGATCGTCGGTGGTGGAAAAGGGTTGAAAAGCGCCGGACATCGCCAGGCGCAATGACGTTTTGTCATCGGCCGGTTGGGCGAAAGCCATGCCGCCGGGCAGAGCCGCCAACAACGCCACAAACACCAAACTCATCGTTAAATAAGTATTTTTCTTGCGCATATTGATTGTCATCCCATCTATTCGCGGATGGATTCACCATGCGGGACAAATCCACCAATGTCAAATAGTGATGTTATTTTACAATCCAACGCCAGTTGTCCTCCCGGCACTCGCCCGCCGGTTCGCCGGCGCACAACGCCCTTCCAAAATTCCCCCGGTGCGTTATACTGGCGCGGACATTATTATTTATACATCGAAAAAAGGAGCGGCCATGGCGTTGGAATGGGGACGGTGTCCGCAAGCGGCGACGGTGAGGATCGATCGGGAAAAATGCAACGTGTGCGGCGCGTGTGTGGCCGTGTGCCGCGGGTATCCGCTGTACCTGGCCGACGGCGAAGTGCGCATCGACCAAACGCGCGGCTTCGGCTGCATCGGCTGCGGCGGTTGCCTGAGCGTCTGCCCGACCGGTGCGATCTCCGTCGAGGGACGCGACCTGCATCCGGCCGACGTGCTCGACCTTCCCCCCGCCGCCAAGCGCGCCGACTACGAACGCCTGTACAACCTGCTGCTGTCGCGGCGCAGCGTCCGCGAGTTCAAGAACCAACCGGTGTCGCGCGAGATGCTCGAGCGGATCATCGCCGCGGCGGCCACTTCGCCCATGGGCGTGCCGCCGTCGGAGGTCGGCGCGCTGGTCTTCGATACGCCGGCCAAGGTGCAGCGGTTCGTCTACGACCAACTGCGCGCCATGGAGAAAATGAAGTGGTTCTTCTCCGCGCCGATGCTCATGCTCATGCGCCCGCTGATGGGCAAAGAGGGCGTGGACGCCTTCAAGCTGTTCATCGTGCCGATCATCGACAAGTACCTCGAGTTGGAAAAGAAGGGCGTCGACTGGTTCTTTTACGGCGCGCCGGCCGCGATGTTTTTCTATGCATCCAGCGCCTCAGACCCGGCCGATGCGTACATCGCCGCAACCAACGCGATGAACGCGGGCGTCGCCCTCGGCCTGGGCGCCTGCATGCTCGGCCTGCCGGGCTACGTGGCCAAGTACAGCAAGGATCTGCGCCGCAAATATGCGCTGCCGGAAAAAATTCAACCAGGTTTGGCGGTTATATTCGGTCATCCGAAGTACAAACTCCGCCACGCGCTCCAACGCCGCTTCGCCGAAGTGCGCTACGTATAACCGAAATTCTCCCGGTCACAGTTTTATTTACACAACCGAACATACAACATATTGTAATGAATAATGAGTGAATATGTAAATATGGAATCTTTTTCATCAAGTTCGCCTTGCTGACTGCCGATGACATAATCGGACAGTGGAAAAGTTCCACGATAAAGGCAAACCCGTCGCGAGGCGGGGACGCAAAGCTAGAGGTCTCACGGAGATAGCTCGGCTGCCGAAGGAACAGTTTTACGACTGTTCCCTCCCAACACCAAACCGGAAGGAGGGACTGTCCATGCCCTTGTACCTCAAATTGATTTTCTTCAACCTGTTGCTGGTCCTGACCGCCTGGTCCATCGGCTGCAATCCGTAACCTACGATGGTCGCCGGTTCGTCGCGAAATCCGGCGCCCCGACCGTAAAGCCGTAAACGGACGAACGGCTCCCTCACCCACCCCGGGGAGCCGTTTCCTTTTAAAACAAGAAGGGCGAGCCGCTGAGGGCTCGCCCTTTATCATCGACGAAAAAATCTTAGTTGGCAGCCGGGGCGGCCGGAGCGGGCTCAACCGGAGCCGGAGCGGCGGCCGGAGCGGGCTCAACCGGAGCCGGAGCGTCGGCGGCCGGAGCGGCCTCAACCGGCACCGGAGCGTCGGCGGCCGGAGCGGCCATGTCGGCGGCAGGCTGTTCGACGGCCGGAGCCGGCGGCGCCACTTCCGAGGCCTGCTCGGTCTGCTGTTTGGCGCAAGCAAAAGCCATGGCCACGACCGCGATCATCAACGCGATAAGCAGAATTTTCTTCATTTCTTATGTCCCTTATGGTTGGTTGTAATATTGATGAACGACAACAGCGCATACCCCCTGCACCACACGATGTGGCGTGGGTGGCCTACGTCCTGTGTCGGTCATGCCAGTTGCTTCCTGGAATGAGTCCCCAATTGGGGGCAATATTACTCTAAGGCTTACAAAAAAGAAAAGCGTAAATATTGTTTTTCGAGTACTTTTTTTCATCCGCTCGTTCGACCGTTCCAGTCGCATTATCCTAAAAACGCCGGGCGACGTCCTTGCCGCCGCCCCACATTTTTTATTGAAAGTACTCGGGATTTTATAATGGCTCTATACCGGTACCGCCGCACTCTCCCTTCGTCATCCAACATTGCGCATTGGCCGTTCCTCAATCCGCATTCCGCATTCGCCGTTCCGCGTTATCAGCACCCGCACCCGTCGTCGTCATCGTCATCGTCGCTGTCGCCTTGGTCGTCGTCGAGAACGCTGTCGTCGTCTTCGTCGTCGTCGGCCGCGTCATCGTCGGCCGCATCGTCGTCGGCGATGTCGTCGTCATCGTCGTCGTCATCATCGCCGACCGGCAGCACAGTGATGGTCACGGTGTCGGGCTGCGAATCCTCCTCGCCGTCGTTGACGATCAACCGGATGACCACGTCGCCCGCCTCGGTGGCGATGAACGTCGGCGTCACGGTGGTTTCCTGCAGCAGAATCACGCCGGGTCCGCTCACCTGGCTCCAGGCGTAGGTCAGGTCATCGCCGTCCGGGTCGTAGCTGCCGCTGCCGTCGAGCTGGACGATCGTACCGTCGTTCACCGTCTCATCCTCGCCCGCGTCGGCCACCGGCGGCGTGTTCGCGCCTGTGTAGCGCATCAGGTTGAGGTACATGCCCACGCTGTAGGCGACCTTGCTGTTGACGAAATGCAAATCGAGCTGCCCGCCGTTGAGCGCGGCCGCCGCCGCATCCTGCGTCCAGGTTTCGCCGCCGTCGAAGGTGTACAGGAACGCCGGACCGTAGTTCATGATCCGCGCGCCATACCCGAGGATGAACCCGAAGTCCTCGTTGAAGAACTCGATGCTCGACGGCGCCCAGCCACCCGACAGCCCGGTGAATTCCGCCGGCAGATGCCCGACGTAATTTTCCCAGGTCACGCCGCCGTCGGTGGTGTGCAGCATCGCCAAAATATTCTTCGCCCCTTCCTTGCCGGTCGGCGCGACGTACATGTTGCCTAAAATCCACCCTTCGTTCTCGTTGATGAACCGCACGACGTCATAGCCTTCCTTTGCGCTCTGGTGCAGCACTTCCCAAGATCGGAAGAGCGTCGTGTAGGGAAAGAGTGTAGATATCGGTGTTCGCCGTA
>CALBTQ010000419.1 GCA_937967875.1 uncultured Pseudomonadota bacterium | reverse complement strand
CTGGGCTGCGCGAAGGTCTTGCCCGGCCGCGGCATGGCCACCGAATGGCACATCGGCAGCACCCGGCGCCAGCGGTGACAGGTGGTGATTACGGCGAAGGCGTCATTGCCCAGGATGAAAAACAATTCGGCGCCCGTCGGCAGTTCCGTGAGAAAATGGGGCAGCGTGTAGGGCGTGGAGCTTTTGTCCTCGCGCTTGGTTTCGATGTCGCTGACGGCAAACGCGTCGTTGTCTTCGATCGCCAGTTCGGTCATCGCCAGGCGGTGATGCGTGGCGATAATCTCCCCCGGTTCCTTGTGCGGCGGCACATGCAGCGGGATGAACACCACGCGCGTAAGCTCAAGCGCTTCGCGCACCTCCTCCGCAACGCGCAGGTGGCCGATGTGGATGGGGTTGAACGAGCCGCCGAGCAATCCGATCCGGTTCATCATAAAGATCCCGATACTAGGTGGAACTTTCCTTTTTTATGTTATAATCCCTTCATGCCGTTGGCTGCAATCGGGATAGGCAGTTCCATGGGAGATCGCATCGACACGATCCGTCGGGCGATCGAGATGGTGTCCCACATCGATAGTACGGACGTTCTATCCGTCAGCGATTTCTACGAAACCGATCCCGTCGGCGGCGTGGCCAAGAACCTGTTCATCAATGCCTGCGTGCTGGTCGACACCTTGCTTTCCCCCCACGAACTGATGCGCGAACTGCTGATGATCGAGCAACAATTGGGCCGTACGCGCGACACGCGCTGGGAGGATCGCACCTGCGACCTCGACCTGCTGATGTATAACGAATCGGTGGTCGAGGACCCGGACTGCACGGTGCCGCATCCGTACATGACCCAGCGCGCCTTCGTGATGATCCCGCTGGTGCAGATCGCGCCGGACCTGGTGCACCCGGTGTACAACCTGACCGTCGCCGAACTGACCCGCACATTGTCGGCCACCGAATGGGCCGGCGTGCGGCGCATCGAGAGGTCGGCTCCGACGCGATGAATCTCTAAAATCTCGCTTGGCGGCGCGGTAAATGCGGATGGCATTGCGGGCGAAAATGATATAAAAGATTGAATAGCCCGTTCGGAATGAGTTGAAATGTCCCGGAGAGTTCCGCCATGAAACACGCCATGATGATTCTCGCCTTGTTGCTGGTCCTCCCGCTGCTGCTGACCGCCTGCGGCGATGACGATGACGACAACGACGATGCGGCCTCGACCGACGACGATGCGACGCCCGATGACGATGACGACGACGCGACGCCGGACGACGACGATGACGACGCCACGCCGGATGACGACACCGGCGACGACGATACCGGCGACGACGACACCGTGCCCGAGGATATCGTCGATCCGCCCGCCGCCATGCCGTTTACCATCGAGCGCGAGCAGGAAGGCACGGCCCCCACGGCCGGCGAGGTCGCCGCGTTCACCCAGACGATGAAATCGTTTTATAAGGGCGTCGATTTTTACCGCTGGGCGGCCAAGCATTCCTTTGGCGTGCCGGAAGACAACCCCGACGGCGATCCGCCGTACATGATTTGGTGGACCAACTCCAAGGCGGTGAAAACGGGCGATCTGGTGACCTTCACCTTCGACTCTCCGCCTGACAATACGACGGCCAAGAGCACGCGCCTGCTGCCCGCGGCGATCGGCCTGTTTCTGTCCACCGGCGACGCGGACGCGCGTGAGGTGGCGCTGGGCTACATGCGCGGTTTGTCGGCCACCTACGACGGCATGATCTGGGCCGACGAGGACCCGGTGATCGACTATCTGATGGCGCGCACGATTTTCTACCGCAGCTATGCCTATGAGACGGCCGACGGCGAACAGGCCTACGCCGATTACGAACCGGTGCGCTACGAGGAAGAGGCGCGACGTCACGACACCTGGCACAACCCGGAGAATCCGACCTGGGGCGACATCTACGTGCGCAACAAGCGTTCGAAGGACGATTTCCCGTACCTGTTCCGCGATGTGCAGTTTCTCGCGCGGCTGATCCACGAAAGCGACGATGCGGAGATGGTCGAGGCGGCGGTCAAGCTGTACCGGCAGATCGTGCGTATGTGCCAAGACATCGTGGACAAGGGCTACAAGATTTACACCAAGGGCGAGAACGGCGAGGTGTTCCTGCCACGCACCGAGTACGGCCTTGTCGACGATTTCGCCAGCTACACCAACTACGATCTGATCTTCCCCAACGCCGAGTGCAATCCGAAAATCGCCGCCGCGTACATCGCCTACGGCAACGACCAGGGCAACGATTGCAAGGACGGCGACGGCGGTCTGTACGAGTTGATCGCCATGCTCAGCCACTACTGGTCGACCAACATGATCTGGGGCTACCACGTTTCGGCGGTGTCCATGGCGCTGACCTTCGGCGATAACGAAACGGCGCGCGAACTGCTGGAAGGCCTCGCCGCGCGCATGGACAAGCTGGAAGATCATCCGCTGGCCGGCAATTACGTCGAGTGGTATCCGGATGTGGCGGCGCTGCTGGTCATCGCCGCGGCCAACGGTCTGCCGCTGACCAACCGTGAGGCGCAGTTGATCATCGAGCACTTCACCGAGGCGGTGGAGTATCTCGAAGACTTCGAGTATTGGGATTTGTGGTCGCTGCCCGACGGCGAGTACGTGTACGTTCCCGACCGCTACGTGTACGACGAGAAGGGCGATCCGACCGACTACTTCGTGCGCATCACCGAAATCACGCACATGTACGAGTACTGCTATTCGCCGCTGAAGGACCCGGCGAGCGCGCAATTCATCGACTGCGACGCCCTGCTGGCTAAGTGATAATGATTATTTATCACTAATATAATGCACTAAAAGGAAAACCGACGCGGGGGTTGTCGTAGCCCGGTTTGCCGTCGCGCGCCTGGAAGACGTGCAGGCGCATCTGCTGCGGTTCGAACACCACCGTGTGCAGCGTGATCCACGGACCGATGATGAACGAGGGCGTGAAGCCCACGTCGGCCATCGCGTTGAGCGCTTCCATAACCTCGACGTCGCCGTCCTTGGCCGCCGCGTACAGCGCGCGCTTCATGCCCATGTACTGGCCCGAACTGTACAGCAGCGGGATCGAGCGTTCGCGTTTGAGGTAGTGGTTGGCGTTCAGCAGCGTGTCGGTGCGCGCCAGGCGCTGATTGACCAGCGGATTGCGCGACACGGTCAGGTTGTCGCTCGGGCGGCGATGCGTGGCGCGGCCGTCGGCGTGCGCGCTGTCGCCGTTGTATTCGAGCACCCCGGCCGTTTCGTCGTCGGCGCGGCCGGTCGCCGGGAACGCCAGATGATACAGGTACTGGCCCATTTGCGGCATCGCGTCGAGCATCGCGTCGGCGTCGGCGGGCACGCTGGCCGGTCCCATTTTTTCCAGCACGCGGCGCAGGGCGAGCGTGCCGGGCACGAGGCCGTCGTCGGTCGTCGCGTGCACCTCGTTGAGCGACACGTGAATCACCGCGCAGGCGCCGTGTTCGTTGATGCCGCTGATGCAGCCGATGTCGCCGACGAAGGTCACGTTGATCCAGCGCGGCGCGTCGTCGGGCGCATAGGCGATGATCAACTGGTGGTCCATGATCATGTGCGTCGGATCGGTCATCCAATCGAAATTGCGCGCCAGCAGCGTCGAGCCGTCCGCGCGGTTCTGGCCCCACACGCTCAGGCTCGAGCAGGCGAACGCGCCGATCAGCCAGTCGCCCATGGTGTTCATCAATTGCAGGTCGGCCAGCGTCACCGCATGCGGCTCGCGGCCCGGCAGCGTCACCAGGCGTTGCTCCGGCTCCAGAGCGTCGCGCAACCCGGCGAGCATGCCGGTCAGTTCGTCGCCGTATTCGCCCCAATCAAAGCGCGGCTGCAAGGCGAGCAGCGTGTCATAATCCTGCTTGAACTCGGTGAGCACGAACGCGCCGTAGATGTTGAGCATGTTCATGATCTCCGGCGCGAGCAGATAGCCGTGGTTGTAGCCCATCTCGCGGTGCGAGCCGCGCAGCTTGAGCACCCGCGCGCCGCCGAGCCAGGTGAGCGTCGCCGCGCCGTCGGGCGAGGTGATCGTCCGGTTCGCCGTGATCGGCAGCGCCGCCGGCGGATGGAATTTGCTCCCGCATGCCGCCAGCGTCAGCGCCGACAGCAAGAGAATCAACAACACGCGCAAGGGTTTCAACATGGGCTCTCCACGGGAAGATTGAGCGAATCAATGATCTGTCGCACCGCTTTTAATTGTTGTCAACAGGCGTTTTTCTTAATTATCTGTAAGGGATATACATAATTAGAAAGTAATTGATTACCGCAATATCGCATTTGATAAAAACTATAAATAGTAATAATGTGCCAAAAATTATTAAATTTTTCGTGCACTTTTTTCTTGCAATGTGTTAATCGAGGAGTTAACATTGTCGCTGGTTGATGATTTCCGAGTTGCGGCTCGTGGAAGTCGTTTTCATATTGTTTTTGCCTGTGGCAGCAATGGCAAATATGAAGCGGAAGAGTTTCTGGACGAGCTAAAGAACGACGCAAACGGAATAAGACATTATGTTGCATTGTATTCATTATTCGAGAGAATGGCGGAAACCGGATTAATCTTTAATCGAGAACAATTTAAAAAGGTTGATGGCGACATTTGGGAATTTAAAAAATTCCAGTGTCGGATTTTGGGTTTCTTTGCGGAAACAGGAAGAGGTATGAAATGTTTTTTCCTCACCAATGGATGTAAAAAGAAAGGGGACAAACTATCACCTCAAGTTGTTGAGCGAGCGAAACGAATAAGATCAGAGTGGTTGGTGATGTTGAAGGAGCAAAGACAATGAAATCGATTTTGGAAGCCAAGATTAAAAACGATCCTCAATTTGCGAAACTTTTTGCCGAGGAAAAAGCGGTTCTGGAAGCTACCGAAATGATTTGTGAATGGATGGAAAATAAGAAAATCAGTCGAGCTGAATTGGCCAGACGACTTAACACGACGCGCGCCAATGTTACTCAACGGCTGAACGGTAAAAATGCGTCTCTTCGTTCCCTTGCGGCGATGGCCTATGCATTGGGAGGGGAAATTCATTTTAAAATTTCGGAAATTCAAGTTGCTTGTGCTGATAAAGAAATCAATTTTCAAGGCGGAAAATTAATTCAACCCAGCCGATGGGGAAAAGCAAAATTTATGGATACAAATATTGAAGATGCGAAGGAAATGGAAGGGTTGGCAATATAATGTCTGTAGTTGATCCGTTATGGAAGGTTGTTAAATTAGAAAATCTCCACTTGATAAAATCTACGGCTTTCACCAATTATTTCCCAGAAGAACTGCCGCCGGAACCGCCAGGGCTAAGATTGTTCATTTCTTGTTCATATAAGATTTTGCCCAAAACAAGAAAAATCGAAATTATGGTTACCTTCAAACTACAGGCGGTGGATGCGGAAGAGGCTGAGAAAATCTACTTTCAAATAGATTCTAAATATCGAGTGGCCTATGGTTATCCCGACGATTATGTTGTTCAAAAAGACGATGTCAGGGATTTTGCGGATAGAAACGCTCCGTTCAATGTTTATCCGTATTTTCGTGAACTTGTACACTCCGAGCTTGGTAGAATGGGGATTAACATGGAGCCGATACCTCTTTTCCGGGTTCCCCCTAAATTGGAAATCAGCGACAATAAAAAGGCAAAACAACTTATTGATAAAGAAAAAGTTAGTAAAAAAAAGACATCCATCAAGAAGAAGAATTAAATATCACATGTAATTAAAAACGTTTGCGCAGCACGCTGTGGCGGTGGGTGAACAGGATGTTCACGAAGGCGCGCATCAGCGGTTGCAGCGGCGCGAGGCGCGGGGCGAAGGTCAGGCGGTCGCGCAGGCGGCAGCGGCCGGGGCCGAGCGTTTCGAGCGTGCGCTCGTGCCGCCAGAGGCGGTTGGTCCAACTGAAGGACTCTTCGATGAAGCCCGCGCCGGGGCGCACTTCTTTGAGGATCAGGCTGTGCCGATCGACCGGCAGCAGGCCGAACAACAGCAGCCAACTGCGGAAGAGAATCTCGCCGGTCGGCGCTTCGTCGAGGAGATAATCGTCCAGGCGGCGCGGCCAGGTCATGCGCAGCAGCGGCCGCAATTCATAGTTGACCCCGCGCATCGTGGATACGCCGGTCCACAGCGCCTCGCGCGAGATGCTTAAGTCGGACGCGAAACTCAGTTCGATCATACGTTGAACCGCACGTGCATGATCTCCCCGTCGCTGAGCACGTAATTTTTGCCTTCCACCTGCAGCTTGCCGGTGTCGCGGCAGGCCTTAAGCGAGCCCAGATCGACCAGCGTCTGGTAGGGGACGATCTCGGCGCGGATGAAGCCGCGTTCGAGGTCGGAGTGGATCGACCCGGCGGCCTTTTGCGCGGTGGTGCCGGTGGGCACGGGCCACGCGTGGCAGTCGTCGTCGCCGACGGTGAAAAAGCTGATCAGATTCAACTGCGCGAACGCCGCGCGGGCGATGCGGTGGGCGGCGGGCTCGCCCAGGCCCATTTCGGCGGCGAAGGCGTCCTGCTCGTCGGGCGGCAGCGTGGCGACCTCGGCGGCGACGGTCAGGCACACGGGAATCGCCTGGCGGCCCCAAAGCACGGTGGGCGCGGGCAGCGGCGCGTTGTCGGGCGGCGTGTTTTCGTCGAGGTTGATCACGATCAACTGCGGCGTGAGCGTGACGAGATTCAGGCCGGTCAGACCGGCGCGGTCGTGCTCGTCGAGTTCGGCGCTCCACAGCGGCTGTTCGCTTTCGAGCAGTTCCTTGGCCTTGAGCACGGCGTGTTTGCGCGTTGAGTCCATCGGCTGCACGCGTTCGCGTTCGAGCAGACGCTCGAGGGCGAACAGGTCGGCGAAGATCATCTCGCCGTCGAGCTTGGCCAGATCGCGCGACACGTCGGGTTCGTCGGCGGCGGCGGGCGTCATGCAGGCGCGCACCACGTGAATGAACAGACTCGACCCTTTGATCAGATCGAGGTAGCGCTCCATTTCGCTGCGGCGCTTGCCTTCGCCGGCGCCGGGCCAGGCGGCTTCACGCGCGCGAATTTCCGCGTGGGTCGTTTTTTTCGGGTGATAAATCTCGACCAATTTATCCAGGCGCGGATCGGGCACCTTGACCGTGGCGATCTGCGCCTTGCCCGCATCCTGACCGGTCAGCGCGGCCAGCAGCGTCGATTTGCCGCACCCGGCCAACCCGATGACGGTGACGTCCATTACCAGCTCCTTCGTTTCAGAGGCACGAGCAAGATACCGCGCCCGTCGCCGCTGTCAAGGATCGGAATTGTCGCGGAGTATTGATTACAACTGCGCCAATTTACGCGCCCAATCGGCGACGCGTTCGGCGGTGAGATCCTCGGCGCGCAGGGCATCGGCGCGCAGGGCGGCGATGGTGTTGCCGCTCATTTCGATTTCGATGAAACCGTCGCGCAGCAAACGCGCGGCGACGTCCTCGCGATCCCCGGCGGTCAGATGTTCTTTCACGCCGAAGTTGGTGATGCCGATCACGCGGCCGACCTGATCGAAGCGACGATGGCCAAGGGCGAACGGGCCGGTATCGACCGCGCCGGGCGCCAGTTGCGCCTCGTTGGGACGCCGGGCGAGCTTGCATTCCGGGCGTTCGTTTTCATCCTTGAGCGTCAATTTGATTTGCGCGAGCTTGCCCATGCGCGTGCGATGCAGCGACAGTTCGAAGCGCGCTTTTTGTTGCCGCCAGGCAAGCACGTCGCATCCTTGTTCGTGTTGCACGGTCGCGTTGAGTCGTTCGGCGAGTTCGTGCACCTGACGATCGGCCCGCAGCACGGTCAGGAAATTGCGAACAAGCAGGCCCAGGGCCGTCAACAGCAGCGCGGTGGCCGCAATCCACCCGGTCAATTGCATGCGTGGTTCCCTCCGTTCCGGAATGCCCGCTGGGTGCAATTCATCAATGGTAGAGTTCGATTATAAGCGCAAAGTTCAATTTGGCGAGCGGGATTGCGTTAGGCCTACGTGCAGGCAAGGCGGCGAGGAAACATCCCGCAGCGAAGCCGGTACGGAGTGGAAGAGCCGCGGTCGCCGCGCCGATTTGGCAGTCAATTTGATGCGTTACAAAAAAATGTTGTCATCGAGTTGACAATCGGGCGGCAAGTGGATGTTTTTAACCACAATCAACCAGAGGCCACATAGCCTGTGGCCGTTTCGATTGTGGGACATAAAAATTAAGAGGGAGATAGCAAATGAAAATCAACCTGACCAACAAATCGGTTTTAATGACCTTGCTTCTCGTGTTCGCTCTCGCTTCTTCGCTGACGCTGGCGGCGTGCGGCGACGACGATGACGACGACGACAACGACGATCTGGCCGACGACGATGACGACATCGCGGATGACGACGACGATGACGACGCCATGGATGACGACGACGATACCGGCGACGACGACGACGACACGATAGAGGATGCCAACATTCGCGCGCTGCATCTGTCGCCCAACGCCGGCATAGTGGACATCTACGTCGATAATTCGCTGCTGTTCGTCGAAGGGCTCGACTTCACCGAAGGCACTACTTATGGCGCGGTCGCCCCCGGCGACTACGTGCTCAACATTCTGCCGACTGGCGGCGACCCGGCCACCGACAGCGTGTTCGACATTCCGGTCAGTCTGGAAGCCGCGATCGACTATTCGGCGGTCGTCTATGGCGGACTGCCGGTCAAGGGCTCCGGTTTGAGCGCTTTCCTGATCGTCGATGACACGACGGATCTGGCTGCCGGCAGCTTCCGGTTGTTTGTCGGACACACCGCCGACGGTGTCGGGGAAGTTGATATCTGGAACATTCCGGAAATGGGCGATCCGACGCTCATCCTCGAGGACGTCGACTATGGCGACTACGCGTTCCTGGATCTGCCGGCCGCTGCGTACACCCTGGGATTTGACGCCGACAACGATGAGGTGCCCGATTACATCTTCGACGTTCCGGAATTGGCTGCCGGCGCGCAATACAACGTCTTCGCCGTGTTGGACGGAATGGACTTGTTCCTGATCGCGCAGCTGCCTGACGGTTCAACGGTGCAGATCGATCCGTCGCCGATTTTCTAGCGTCGGCAACACTGCTCTTCCGGCATGCGTCCGCCTCGGGCGCACGCGACAACCTGGCAAGATTTGCGACCGGATGTCCGCTTTTACGCGGGCATCCGGTTTTTCGTCGCGCGATGATTTTCCCGCCGCATTGGTGTATAACAAAGCGGAAACCAACAACGCAGTTGTGTATGAAACCCGGACGGGGAGCGGGGAACGTCCTGATGAGCGAACGCGATCGACCCTTGTACATCGTGCCGGCCTACAACGAAGGCGCAAACATCGCCGCGGTGATCGCCGACCTGCTGACCGTGGCCGCGCCGACGGAAATTCTGGTCGTCAGCGACGGCAGCACCGACGACACCGCCGCGGTCGTGCGCCGCACGCCGGTCGCGTTTCTCGAACTGCCCTTCAACAACGGCGTGGCCACGGTGCTCAAGGCGGGCTTCGGCTACGCGCTGCGCCACGACTTTCCCTGCGCCGTGCAGTTCGACGGCGACGGCCAGCACATCGCCGCCGAGGCGAAAAAAATCCTCGCCCCGGTGCGCGCGGACAAGTGCGACATCGCGGTGGGCTATCGCTTCGGCAAGAGCCGCATCGTGTCGTCCAAGGCGCGCGTGTTGGGGCGGATGCTCATCAGCGGCTTTCTGATTTTGTTGACGCGGCAGTACCACGCCGATCCGACGAGCGGTTTTCGCGCCTATTCGCGCCGGGCGATCGAGCGTTTCGCGCGGGATTTCCCCGAGGAGTTCCCCGAGGTCGAGTCGATCGTGCTGGCGAAGAAATTCGGCCTGCGCCTGCGCGGCGAGCCGGTGACGATGCGGCCGCGACGAGGCGGCAAATCGTCGATCAAGTTTTTCGGATCGATCTACTACATGATCAAGGTGACGCTCGCGTCGCTGATCATGATGCTGCGCCGGTACTGACCGGCCGGGAGCGAAGGCGATGGAGCAAGCGGCGAATCTGACCGAATTGCTGGTGCGGCAGAAGATCATCGCGGCGGTCTTCATCGTGCTGATCTTCCTGTTGACGATCGAGTTCATCCGCCGACGCGCGCTCAAGGAACGCTACGCGCTGCTGTGGCTGGCGGCGAGCGTCGTGCTCATTCCGCTGGTGCTGTGGTATGAGCTGCTGCTGAAAATCAGCAAGGTGCTGGGCATCGCCTATCCGCCGGCGACGATTCTGCTGACGGCGATCATCTTCATCATTCTCATTTTGTTCCATTTTTCGGTGGCGCTGTCCAAAACGCGCCGCCACGAGGAAAAGCTGCTGTTGCGCATCGTCGAGCAGGACGAGCGGCTGGATGCGCTGGAGCGCGAGATAGCGCGCTTGCGCGGAAGCGATTCGGCGGCGACCGACGGCGCGCCGGAAAGCCGCGGCGGGTGAACGGACCGATGACGACGCGGCGCGAAGGCATTTCGTTCGACGAGAAAATCGCCTGCCTCACTTTGGATGTGGAAGAGGATTACGACGACTTCGTCGGCGTCTTCAATATCTATCGGCATCATCGCGACGAACTCGAAGCGCTGGACGCCATGTTTCGCGCGCACGACGCGCCGCTGTCCGCGTTCATCCGCACTGACATGCTCGCGCGTTACGAAGGATTGGGCGAATTTCTCGCTCGGCTGGCGGCGGATCTGCATTGCCATTCCCACAGCCACTGCATCGACGGACCCGACTCGTGCGCGCAGATCGAAGCCTCCCGCGCGGCGTTCGTCGAATTTTTCGGCCGACTGCCGCTGGGCTATCGCGCGCCGCTGGGAATTTTAAAACCGGGCGACGTCGAGTGCATCAAGGCGCAGGGGTTCGGCTTCAGCGCCAGCGTCTTTCCGTCATACCGGCCGGGCGCTTTCAACAATTTGTCGCAGCCGGGCACGCCGTTTTTTTACGAAAACGGCTTGCTGGAAATTCCCTTTGCCGCGTTCCCGCGCGTGCGCTACACCATTTCGCTGAGCTACCTCAAGCTGATCGGCCTGACGGCGTTCAAGGCGTTGGTGCGCGTGTGCGGCTTGCCCAACCCGCTGGTGTTCGATTCGCATTTTCACGATTATATCGTTTGCCGGGAAAGCCTGGCGCGCGTGCCGGTCCGCTACCGGCTGCCTTGGAGTCGCAATCTGGAAAAGGGAACCGACTATTTCCGGCGTTTCGTCGACCTGTTGCGCGAGGAAGGGTACCGGTTGATCACGATGAGCGAACTGTATCGGCTGACGAAGGAAAAAGCATCATGCGGATCGTCCTGATTACTCAAGATGCCCCGATTTATCTGCACGAATTTCTGTTTCGGTTTTTTCGCCGGCTGCAAACGACGAACCACCGGATCGTCGGCGTCGTGGTGGAATCGTCGCTGACCAAGCCCTTTTTCAGCGAAGTGTTGTATCGGCTGCGACTGTACGGTCCGGTGGATTTCCTGCGCACCGGATTGATGATCTTCGGCAACAAGCTGCACTCGACGCTGTATGCGCTGGGCCTGTCGAAACGCTGCGCGTCGGTCGACAATGTCATCCGCGAGTTCGCCTTGCCGCCGGTGAAAACGGCGGGCGTCAATTCGCCGGCGTTCATCGAGTATTTGCGGAGCAACGAAGTCGACGTGGTCGTCAGCGTCGCCTCGCCGGTCATCTTTAAAAAGGAGCTGCTGCAAACGCCGAAGCGTGGGTGCGTCAATTATCATTCGGCGTTGCTGCCGCGTTACCGGGGCATCCAGCCGCTGTTCTGGGCGTTGCTCAACGGCGAACCGGAGGTCGGGGTGACCGTCCACGAAATGGATCGCAAACTGGACAACGGACCGATACTCGTGCAAAAACGGATTCCGATCGAAGCGGGCGACACGCTGCATAGTCTGTATTGGAAGACCTTCGCGGTCGGGCCGGACGCGTTGCTGGCTGCGCTGGACCTGCTGGAATCCGGCGAGGAGAGGCGTTTGCCGAATGCGGTCGAGAACGCCACGTACTTCGGCCATCCGCAACCGGAGGATACGCGCAACCTCAAACGACGGGGGAAACGGTTGTATTGAGCAATCCGGCGCAAAATGCCACCGTGCCGCGCGCGGCGATCGTCGTGGTCACCTACAACTCGGCGGAGCATGTCGCCGCGCTGGCGGCGAGTTTGCGCGTGGACGAGCCGGCCGGCTATTTCCGCGAACTCATCTTCGTGGACAACGCGTCGGCGGACGGTTCGGCGGCGCTCATCCGTGCGGAGTTGCCGGAGGCGGTGGTGCTGGTCAACGAGGCGAATCTCGGCTTCGGCGCGGCCAACAACCGGGGCGCGGTCGAAGCCAAAGAGCGCGGGGCGGAGTTTATTGCGTTTCTCAATCCGGACACGACGGTCGAGCCGGGGTGGCTGGAACCGCTGCTGCAAGCGCTGCGCGCCGATCCCGACCTGAGTGCGGTGCAGCCGTTGTTGGTAGACGGGCGCGATCCGCAGCAGGTGGTCAGCAGCGGCAATGTCGTGACCTTCCTCGGCTTCGGTTACATGGGCGGCCACGGCCGCCGCGCGGACCGGGTGGATGCGGGCCTGCGCGGCTGCGCCTATGCCAGCGGTACGTGCTTCGCCATGCGCACCGAGGAGTTTCTGGCCCACGGCGGCTTCGACGAACCGTATTGTCTCTACGTCGAGGATCAGGATCTGGGCTGGCGGTTGCGCCTGGCGGGCAAGAAAGCGGCCACGGCCGGCGCGGCGCGCGTGCGGCACCATTACGAGTTTCACAAAGGCGCGGCCAAATTTTATTGGCTCGAACGCAACCGGTGGATTTTCCTGGCGACTCATTTCGAGGCGCGCACGCTGGCGCTGCTGCTGCCCGCGCTGGCGATCGTCGAGCTGGGCTTGTGGGCGTATTTCATTTTCGCCGGCATGGCGGGGGCGAAGCGGCGCGCGGTGCGCGATTTCTTCCGGCCGGACATCGCGGCGTGGCGGCGGGCCAAACGCGCGACGCTGCAGCGCGAGCGGCGTTTGTCCGACCGCGGGCTGGCCGCGTGGCTGACTGCGGAAATCGAACTGCCCGGCGGCGATCCATGGCCGGTGCGCGCGGTGTTGAATCCGTTTCTGCGCGCGTATTGGGCGTTGATCAAACGGTTCAAGATCGGAAGAGCACACGTCTGAACTCCAG
>CALBTQ010000418.1 GCA_937967875.1 uncultured Pseudomonadota bacterium | reverse complement strand
GATCGTATTCGGTGACTGGAGTTCAGACGTGTGCTCTTCCGATCTGAATTCACCGTGGAACCCGGCCTGTTCGAAATCGACGTCGAACAGTATCATCCGGTGACCACCATCGAATTGATTCAGGAAGGCATCACCCGGAATTTCTCATTGAAGCGTCTGCTGCCGCTGTTCCAGGCCCGCAACCGGATGTACCGCGAATTGCGCGCCACGACGGAAATGGACGGACTGTACAACCGACTTCTGCTCAACGACCAACAACGGCGGATCATCGAATACATTCGGCGCGGCATCTCGGTCAAGCAGTTGGAAGCGCTCATCAGCATCGATCGTACGCAGTTCTACCAGTTCCTTTACCTATTGCTGGTGATGCACGCGGCGCGCTTCGAGGCCTACGATATGCAAGTGGATCTGGCCGATAAAATGCTCAAACCGGCCGACGCCGACCACCTGCGCACAACCCGCCGAGGCAAGGATCCGTCGGTCGAATATAAACGCAACTTCAAGCTGGGCGAAAGTTTCTTCAAAACCGGCGACTATCGACAGGCAATGACCTTCCTGCGCATGGCGTTGCTGCACAAGCCCGAGTGCCTCAAAAGCCTGACCATGATCGGCTGGAGTTCCTTCATGCAGCGCACGAGCGAAGACACCTTCTACATCGAGGAAGCCAAGGAATACCTGAACAAGGCGCTGCGCATCGATCCGCGCTTGGCGAAAGCGCACTACTACCTGGCGCTGATTTTCAAGAGTCAGCAACAGCCCGATCTGGCGGAAAAGCACACCCGCAAAGCCTTCGAGTTCGGTCCGCAGGATCCGGACATTCAACGTGAATACGAACACATGAAGATGATCGGCGGCCTTCATTTATAATCCGGCAATTTTCCCGGTCCTTCCTCATCCCCCACTAGGGAAGAGCGAAGACTTTCCTACACATTTTCAGCAAGTTCCAGATTGACACCCGCCATGTACTTCGCTACCGTTCCCCGGTCGCATCCATGGAGAATCGATTCGTTTTGGCGTCAGCGGAACCTACGTCCGAAACCCTGTCCTGGACCAGCCATCCGGCGGTCGAGGAACCGGCGCGCAATTTGATCGTCGTCCTGTTTCTGACCATGACCGCCGGGGCGCTGTGGCTGGCGACGCACAGCGGCTATTGGGTTTCGCTGGGCATGGTCGTGCTGCTGGCGGGCGTGCGGCAATGGTTTTTGCCCACACACTACCGGCTGGACGATACGGGCGCGCAATTGCGGATTCTTTTCTATCGACGCCGGCAGGAATGGGCGCGCATCAAACGGGCGAGCGCCGATCGCCGCGGCGTGCTATTATCGCCCTTTCCGTTTCCGTCGCGGTTGGAGGCGTTTCGCGGCATGTACCTGCGTTTTGCCGGCAACCGGGAACAGGTGATGCGCTTCATCGAGGCGCGCATCGAAAAGGACGGGCGCTGAATCATGGGCTGGTGGCGCAAAGCGTTTGCGGTGGAACGGGCGGAGGATTTCGCGCCCGACGAGCGCGAACGCGAATTGATCGACGCGTTCGCCGCGAAGGTCTGCCGCCACGGGCTGGCCATCCCGGCGATCCTGTTTCTCGAATCGGCGCGGCCGATGAACTTTATCGGCAGTCAGGCCCTCGCCTTTTTCGAGCCGATCGTGCGCGGGCTGCTGGACTGGCAGGCTTACTCAGACTTCGCCCGGCTGCTGGAACGGCGGGGAAGCGTCGAGGCGCTGCTGGCGGCCATCGAAAATTGCGAGGCCGAACGCAGTGCGCAAAAACATGAGCGCAAGCGGAAAAAATCGAACGACAGCGAGGCGAAACAAAGGGACGCAGATGACCATCGATCCTGACAAAATCAAAGTGATCCTCGCCACCGACTGCGGCAGCACGACGACCAAGGCGATCCTCATTCAGAAGGTCGGCGACGAGTACCGGCAAACCCATCGCGGCGAAGCGCCGACGACGGTCGAGGCGCCCTTCGAAGACGTCACCATGGGCGTGCTCAACGCCGCGCAGGAAGTGGGCGAGCTGGCGGGCCGCAAACTGGTGAGCGACGACGGGCGCATCATCACCCCGGCCACCGCCACCGAGGGCGCGGACATTTACATCTCGACCTCCTCGGCGGGCGGCGGCTTGCAGATGATGGTCGCCGGCGTCGTGCGCAAGATGACCGGCGAATCGGCCGAGCGCGCCGCGTTGGGCGCCGGGTCGATCGTCATGGACGTCATCTCCTCCAACGACAAGCGCCTGCCGCACGAGCAGATCGGAAGAGCGTCGTGTAGGGAAAGAGTGTAGATCTCGGTGG
>CALBTQ010000417.1 GCA_937967875.1 uncultured Pseudomonadota bacterium | reverse complement strand
GATCGTATTCGGTGACTGGAGTTCAGACGTGTGCTCTTCCGATCTAATATACCGATCAGGGCGAAGTGCATCTGAATGCGCAGTTGAAAAGCGGCTTCTGGCATTTCACCGTTTCCGATACGGGCATCGGCATTTCGCACGATGACCTGCCCTACATCTTCGAGGAATTCCGCCAAGTACGCGTGACGCACAAACAAGGCAGCGGACTGGGGTTGGCGCTCGTGCGGTTGCTGGTCAACAAAATGGGCGGACAGGTATGGGCGGAAAGCGAGATCGGCGTCGGTTCGAAATTCACCTTCACCATTCCGGCCGGTCTTGGCCCGATGCTTTTCACCACGCCCATGCCGCTGACGACGGAAGAAGCTCCGATGCAGCGCGTGTTGGTCATCAATCCGGATCACACCGCCGGCAATTATCTCGCCGATTTATTGCGCGCCGAGGGCGTCGCCGAAGTGCATGTCATTGAACCGGCCAATGCGGTCAAGGTCGCGAGCACGCTCAATCCCGACGCTCTGTTCATCAATTTATTCACGACGCAGACCGACATGTTTCATGTATTGCGCGACCTGCAAACCGAACCGGCCATGGCGCACATGCGTTTGGTGATTGCCTCAGTCAATCCGCAGGACGGCAACGGCTATGCGATCGAGGCGGTCAGCGCCTTCACGCCGGAGATCGGCCGCGAGTGCCTGCTGAGCACGGCCGCGCGCATCGGCAAGCCGGTGAAGCGTCTGTTGCTGTACAGCGACAGCATCGAGGAAGCGTTGCGCATCGGCTCCTTCCTGCAGGAAGAACACGTCGAGGTGATCAAGGCCTTCACCTCCAGCGACGCGTTGGAATTGCTGGACAACGTGATGTTCGACTCGGCGATGATCGACATTCTCAACGAAAACGGCGACGGCATCTGGCTGTTGTACGAAATGCGCCGGCGCAATCTGGCGGTGCCGTGCACGATTCTGATTCCGGAAAAAGCCGACTTCGAAATCCGCGACGAATTGGCCGCCAACGCCAAATCGTTGCTGGGCCAACGGGCGCTGACCAGCGAAATCATCCGCCGGGTGATCACCCCGGAACCGCCCAAGGGAGTGCACTGATGACCGCGCGCGACCGCCGCTTTCGCCTCATGCGCCGGACGGCCCTGATCGCGCTGTTGTGTTTCGCCGCTTTTGCATTGGCCGACGACGACACCGGCGAGGTGCGCGTGCTGCTGGTCTTTTCGCAAAACACCGGCCCGACGATGCTCAATAAAATTCAAGCCGATATCGGCGTGAGCAAACCGGAGAACGTCGTCTGGGCGCGCGGCGCTTCGCTGGTCAAGGAACTGCCGCCGGAAAGCTATACCTTCTTCGCCAAAAAAGTCGAAGTGTGCGCCTTGCAGGACTGCACGCCCTGCCCCGACCGGGAGAAGGAACTAACCGTCACCGAAGGCGGCAAGTTCCAGGTGGTTTTCCGCTGGAAAGCGCATTACGATCGCGTCGAAAAAAAATGGACGTGCCAGTAAGGCGCGCCCATCGTCTCGCTCAATTCTTCGAATGTTACTTTTCCACCTTGATCGCGGCGCACGGTCCGTCGGCCAGCAAATAGCCGACCGGGAACTCGGCAAAGTGATGCGGCGCAAAGGCCGTGCCGCGCGACAAGCGCTCGTCGCAACGCACCGTCGCGTTCAGCTCGGTGTTTTGCGCGCGCACTTTGACGGTTGCTCCGGCGCTCAGTCCGCGCTCCCGCGCATCTTCCGGATGCAACGCCAGCCACGGCTCAGGACAGATCGTCATCGGCCCACCGCCGCGCCGGCTGAGCGTGCCGTTGTGCGCGAAGACCGGCCCGGTCACCAGCAGTAAGTCGCCTTCGAGCCGGGACGGCAAATGCGGAATCGCGCCGAAGGTGACCTTCGTTTCATCCCCCAACGCGAAGCGCGGGATGAGCTTTCCGCTGCGCGGCAGCGATTCATAATCGACGGCGGCGAAATCGGCGACGTTCGCCGCGAGTTCCCGCCGGATATCGTACAGCGTTTCACCGACGTACGGCTTACCCAGGCGCTTGGCCAGTTCGAGCAGAATCTGCCATTCGGTCATCGCGCCTTCCGCCGGTTCGATGGCGCGCCGCATGCGCAGCAGCCGGCCCTCGACGGAGAGAATCAGGCCTTCCCGCTCGGCAAAGGTTTGCGTCGGCAGATAGATGTGCGCCTGTTCGGCGGTGGCGTTGATGAACGGATCGGAAGTGACGACAAACCCGGTCACATCCATCGCCTTGCGCAGCGGCTCGGCCATCGGCGTGCCGACCAGTGGATTCGCACCCAGCACGATCAGGGCCGAAAGATGGCCGACCATGCCCGCTTCCAACACGCCGCGATACCCCAGGCCCGGCGCTTCGGGCATGCGCGTCCAGCCGACCGGCAGACTTTCACGCGGCTGCAGGCCGGGGCCGCGACCGGGCGCCAGACCGGCAAGCATCGCCCCGAAAACGTCGTTGCGATCCGACGCCAACAACAGACCATGCTCGACGCGCCCCAGCGCCATGAGCAGATCGATCGCCAAACCGGCGATCTGTCCGGCCATCGGCGAGCCGAGCGATTGATTGCCCAACACCACGACCGGCGCTTTCGCCCGCGCCAGTTCGCCCGCGGCCTGCATCGCCGTTTCGATCGATATGCCGCTGCGCCAGGCAAGATCTTTGAGATTGAGCCGATCGAGCCCCGCCTTGAACGCAGCGAAGCCTTCGGTGTGCCTCATGATGAAATCGACGCTCTGCCCTTTTTGCTCGACCAGACAGCGCAGCAACATGAGCAGCACGGACGTTTCCTCGCCCGGATGATAGCGCAGGCGCGAGGTGGCGAAGTCGTCGAATTTGGTCGGCGTCGGATAGGCGTTAATCAGGTGCGCATCGTTTTCGCGTACCGCCCGCAGCGCCATCAAATGAGGCACCGGCATTTCGGCGGATAAATCCGAACCCAACAATAGGATGGCGTCGGCCCGGCCCAGATCGTCAAAATCGGCGGTCGATCCGGCGCGGCCCAAACGGAAGAAGGTCGTCTTCAACGCCTCGCCGTAGCCGTCCTGACCCGACACGGCCACCAGACGCGTGCCGACAACGTCGCCGAACACGTAGGCGGTCAGGTAGGCGTCTTCGATCGGCAGACGCGGACTGGCCAGTACGCCGACCGCTTCCGGTCCGCCGGTGGCCAGCGCGTGCTTGATGCCCTCGGCGACGCTGTCGAGCGCTTCGGACCAACCGATCTCCACCCAATGGCCGTCGCGTTTGACCATCGGCGAGTGCCGGCGCTTATCATGCGTGAAATAGTCGTTGCCGTAGGCGCCGCGCACGCACAGCAGGCCGTCGTTGGAGGTCGTCTTCCGATCGGAGGTGACCCGGTACACGCGATTGCGCCGCACGTTCAACTCAAGTTGGCAGCCGGCGCCGCAATAACCGCAAACCGTCTCCTGCTTGGCCAGATCCCATACGCGGGCGCGATGCTTGAAGCCCTTGGCCAGCAATGCGCCGACCGGGCAGACGGCCACGCACTGGCCGCAAAATTCGCAATCCAACGGGCCGCCGTCGTGCGTGTTGACTTTCACCGCATAGCCGCGCCCGTCGAATTTGTAGGCGCCCACGCCCATCACTTCTTCACAGACGGCGACGCAACGGCCGCAGCGCACGCAACGCGAATCGGTGCGTTCGATCAACCAACTGGACGTATCGACCGTCTGTTTTTCCATCGTCGCGTGGAACGGTTGCTCGCTGACGTTGAAAGCATAGGTCAGATCCTGCAGCCGGCACTCGCCGGCCTTGTCAGATCGGAAGAGCGTCGTGTAGGGAAAGAGTGTAGATCTCGGTGG
>CALBTQ010000416.1 GCA_937967875.1 uncultured Pseudomonadota bacterium | reverse complement strand
ATCGTATTCGGTGACTGGAGTTCAGACGTGTGCTCTTCCGATCTAGACGGCGCGGTTCGAGATTCTTGGTCCGGCATTCGCAAATCAGGTCGGTCAGGCGCATGACCGGATAGATGAAATAGACCTTGCCCTTGGGCTTGGCCAAAAAGCGCGCCGCGTCCACGACGTCGGTCAGCGTCACGTTCACTTCGTGCCGCGCCAACGCCTTGATCTCGTTCGGATTCACATTTCCCTTGCCCTTGGCGATGTAGGGCGGATTGGAGATGACCACGTCGAACGAATCGGCCTTGAAATCCTTGCGCACCGAGCAGATGTCGCCCTGTTGAATGGAAATTTCCTCTTCCATCCGGTTGGCGGCGACGCTGCGTTCGGCCATGTCGGCCATCTCTTCCTGAATTTCCAGGCCGACGATCTCCGCTTTGTTTTCGGGCTTCTTGTGCGCCAACAGCAACGGGATGATGCCGCTGCCGGTGCCCAGGTCCATAATTTTCTCGCCTTCGTGATAATCGACGAACGAGGTCAACAGAATCGGATCGACCGAGAAGCGGTATCCTTCCTTCTTCTGCAAAATGACCAGCTTGCCGTGCAGCAGGTCCTGCAATTCCTCATCGTCCAGGACATCGACTTCGATATCCTTTCCGTTCACGTTGTGGATGTCAGCCATTCGTTCCTCCGTCGTTTCGGCTGAGTGAATCAAACGAATACACCAGCAGCCCTGCCGGCACTTCAGGCAGGAAACGAGCCACTTTGTGCGGAAGTTTCAACTTGGCGTCCAGCACGGCCTGCAGTTGGTCGGGGCGCAAAGGGTTGCACAGAAAAACCACCTGGGCTTGACCGCTCGCCAGCAGTTCGGGCAACTGATGGGGGTCGTCGAAAAATAGCACTTCGCCGTTTTCTCTTCTTTCCGGGTCGAGGTTGAGCGACCCTTGCAACACAAGCTGATGCAGCAGGGCGGAATCCAATTGACGAATGGGCTCCGCCAGGCCGTCAGGCAACGCTATTTTGGCCGCGTCGCTCTTGACCGTCAACAGCATTAATGTCGACAGTCCGGCGATGCCCATGATGAACGCCGGTTCGTTGTATTGCCCCTCGCGCGCCAGTTCTTCCATGGCGTAGCCGAGCAGGTCGCCGCCGGCTTCGGCCTGGGTGATTTCGCGAATGTAAAAGTTGCTCGCCAGATCCAGCAGCAGGGTGTCGGGCTTGAGTTCCGGCAGCCCAACGACCGCGCGGTGAATGGGCAGCATGCTCAAGCCGTCGTCCTGAATCGGCACGAAGCAGGCCATGATCTTGCGCCCGGCGATGTTTTCCGGATGCGCCTGCGCGAAGGATTGCATCGTCCGGTAACGCTGGTGACCGTCGACGAGCGCGACCGGCCGGATTTTCATCAGGTCGATGACCTTCGCGACGGCCTCCGGATCGGTCAGACGATACAGGTTGTGCTCGATGCCGTCGGCGGTTTCGGTGTCGATGACCGGATCGTTCTCGGCCGCGCCGGTGATCAGCGACATCACTTCGCGTTCGTTGTCGGGGAACAAAACGAAAATCGGCGCGAACAGCGCGTGCACCGTTTCCAGCAGCTCCAGGCGGTCGAAGCGCGGATTCATCCAGTCCGACTCGCTGGGCAGCACGAGCGTGCTTTGTTCGTTCTCCAGGTTGAGCAGCGCGATGAAGCCCTTGCGGACCGTCCGCCGGCCGTCGGGCGCCGGATAGCCCAGGCGATAGTAGTAGATCGATTCCGTGTCGTCCTGCCGCAGAATTTCCTCTTGCATCCACCGGGTTAGATCGGCCGCCACGCGATCGGCCACCTGTTGCACGTTGCTTTCGTCCACCGTACCCAGCGGCGGGGTGAGCCGCACGATGTTGTACGCATGGCGCTGCGCCAGTTCGTCATGCAAGCGGGAATCGATGCGATCGTACGGAGGCGCGATCACCTCGTCGAGGTTGGCGATCTTCTCCGGATTGTATCGCCAAGCGGCGAAGGGGCTGATAACGGCCACGTTCAGTTCCTCATTTCCAGGCTAACGCCCAAAATCGTTTCGATCCGTTGCCGGGACGCGTCGCCGTCGCGCAGCAGCACCGGCGGCCACTTGGTCAGGTCCAGCACCGTGCTGCCGCGGCTGGCGGGCAATGACGGTCCGTCGGCGATCGTCACCGCGTCGCCGAAATAGTCGCGCACCTGTGCCGCGCTGGTCGCCGGGGGTTTGCTTGACGGATTGGCGCTGGTCGCCACCAGGGCCTGACCGGTCATCGCGGCGATGCCTCGCGCGGCGGCGCTGCCCGGTTGACGCGCGCCGACCGTCCCGGTGCCGGCGGTGATCAACTCGGAGAGCGTCGGTACGGCGGGCAGCACCAGCGTCAGCGGACCGGGCCAGAAAACGTCGATGAGTTTTTTCGCGGCGGGCGGCACATCGCGCCACAGCGCTTTGGTCTGCTCGAGGTCGGCAACGATAACGGGCAGGGGATTGTCCGGCGGCCGGCCCTTAAGCTCGAACAGGCGCACCAAAGCCTGCGGGCGGTCGATTCGGGCCAGCAGACCGTAGAATGTCTCTGTGGGGAATGCGATGACCTCGCCGTCCGTCAATTTTCGGGCGTAGGTCCTCAGCAAACTCGGAGGTTGTTCTCGCTCGGGTTCCTGCTCATTCATAACGCTGCAATAAATATCCGTTCTTGACGACGGGCGCAAGTCAAAAAACGCTATTTTCCTTCGTTGAGTTAGATCGGAAGAGCGTCGTGTAGGGAAAGAGTGTAGATCTCGGTGGTC
>CALBTQ010000415.1 GCA_937967875.1 uncultured Pseudomonadota bacterium | reverse complement strand
ATCGTATTCGGTGACTGGAGTTCAGACGTGTGCTCTTCCGATCTGGCCTGGGCCGAGGAAACCAACTGGTTTGAAATGATTTCCTTGTACGGCATCGTCGACGCTCGCGCCGGTTATCGCACCACATCCTTCGAAACCGACGGACTGGACGACGTACACGTCAGCGACATTTATCTATACGGCGCCGGCCTGGGCGCGGAAGCCGTGCTCAATGAATACCTTTCCGGCAATATTTATTTCTATTTCGAAGAGGGATTCGCCGACGATTCCATGGACACCTATCTGGACGAAGCGACGATCTCCCTTTCCTACAAGGGTGCTTTTTTCGAGGCCGGCAAGAAATATCTGCCGGTCGGCTTCAATGAAACCTTTGCCGTTTCCGATCCGTTGGTGTTGGAATTGACCGAAACCTGGAAAACGACCATGGGCCTGGGCTATGCGATGGAATACTTCGGCGTGTCCGCCTGGACGTTCAACGGCGATTACGACAACGTCGACGAGGACGGAGAACCGGCCGACGACGCCATCGACGGCTATGCGGCGCGGCTGGATGTTTATCCCCTGGCCTTCCAGGATACACACTCGTTGGCGCTGGGCGGATATTTTCTCAGCGACGCCACCGAAACCAGCCTGGAGATGGGCAACCGCCTGGTCGGCAATTACGAGAGCGACGTACCCCTCTACGGCGGCTACCTGAACGCGGAATTCGTCTTCAGCGATTTCGCCGGTATGGGGCTCATCGGCGAATACGCCGCCACCGGCGCCTTCGATAAAAAGAATTACCTGGACTACACCGGCGAGGAAACCGGCATCACCGCCGTGAATGTCGAAGCCGCCGCGCTGCTGCTGGGCGGCCAAATCCAGTTCGGTCCCAAGTACGAATCGATCTCGGGTCTGGATTGGCTGGGCACGCAGGGCAACGATGCGGAATACGAAGTGACTTCCTATCGGCAGATGGGCGGTTTCGCCGGGTACGATCCGTGGTCGCAACTGCACCTGGGCTTGGAAGTGATGAGCGGCGGCGACAACGAAGACAACCGGCAGGTCTCCGCGTTCTTCCAGACGGCCGTGGAGTTCTAACAAAGCGCTTAGTAATAATACCAGATCGTGCGATAGTCCTCGACGTTTTCGCCGCGACGCGCCAGTTCGCATAGATAATCGTACAGCGGCACGTCGTCGTAATAGAACGGCGGAATCGGCGTCAGATACTTTTCCCACGGATGAAATTCGTACACTCGGCGACCGTCGGGGCGGATCATCACCAGGCGATGATCCTGCATGGCGCGCAGGTGATTCTTACCCAGACGCGGCAGGTTGAAAACCGGCTCGTCGGTGCGGTCCAGCCCCGGCAACAAACGAGCTTCTTCCTTGCGCTCCTGCAGAATGCGTGCGATGGGCACCATGTAACGATTGGTTTCACGCTTGCCCTGCATGTTGAAGGTGTAATACGGATCCACGCCGATGCGCCGCAAATCAAACCGCAGCTTGGCGGTTTCGAAACGACGCGAATTGTCGATGGTGAACACCTGCTGATTGTACACGCCGATGCCGCGCCGGCGCAGTCGCTGCACGGCCGCCAGCGCCTCGGGCGTAATCTCGTAGGAATGCTCGAAGTGCGTCACCACGGCGATCTCCCGCCGGCCCGGCTCGTGGAATCTCCCCAGCATGTCGACCAACGCGTCGGTCCAGCGTTGCGGCAGGACGACCGGCGTACGGGTGCCCAGGCGAATGCGATAGATGTGCTTGATCTCGGCGAGGTTGGCGAAAATGTCCTGCAGCGTTTCGTCGTCGAGCACCGCCGGATCGCCGCCGGTCACCAGCACATCACCGATGCCCTTTTGCTCGCCAATCCAATCAATGGCCGCCTGCATGTCCTCGTTCGAAGCCATCGCGTAGGGCGACATGCATTCGTCGATCTCCCAGTTGCGCTGGCAATACACGCAAATCTGCGCGCAGGTGTTGTAGGGTTTGAAAATGCAGATGCGCGGGTAACGGCGGGTAATCAGATCGACCGGCGAAGTGTCGCTTTCACACATGAAGTCGGTGAACGTTTCGCGGTTGCGCCGGTTGGCGCTCATGATTTCGACGTACTCGGGCGGCGGCAGCACCTGCGCGCGCACCGCGTGGTCAAAGCCCAGCGCCGGATTGGGATCGATCAGGCTGAGGTAATAGGGCGTCACGCCGACCGGCAGCCGATGGCGATGCGCCTGGCGCAACGCCTCGCGCTGCTCGTCGGGCAACTGGATGATCTCGAAGAGCACCTCGGGATTTTTCACCACATGCCTGAGCTGCCAACGGTGATCGAGCCAGTCTTCCTTCGAGCCATGGAAATAGCGCAGAATCCGCGCCCGGTTTATGTGCCGCCAGCGGACGATTTCCTCATCCAGGCCCGACGGATAGCGGTTCATATATCGCTCTATGTCCTTGGCTTCGCTTTCGAGCACCTCGTTGCGCTTTTGCGCCGCCTGACGCCCCTGCATCCGGATGAACTCCGGATCGGGCAGACGTTGCCCATGATCGTCACGGTAAACCGGCGCGCGCCCGGCCAATCCCTTAAACAGATGAATGAACTCGATAACGAAGGCGATGGTCAGTTCGTTCGGTTTTTCCTCGTCGGCCAGTCGGTAGAGAATATTCAGGGCGCTTGTGCCGGTGCGTTTTTCCGCCGCGGGCGAAATGATCTGCCGTAACACCAGCAGGCAGTGGCGGACGATTTCCAGCTCCATCGGCCGCAAGTCGCTGCAACCGTCGAACAAATCCCGCTCGATTTCACCTAATTTTGTATATAGGTTGTCGCGCGCTTCCTCCAGCGTTTCGCTTTCACGCAACAGGTCATACAGATCCGGATTGGCCAGCCAGAGGTTTTCGATGCATTCATCAAGATCGATTTCCGTGCTCGCCCGCTCAACGCCGGAAATATTGCTCAGGATCATTTCGTCAAAGTTCGAAATGGACAGTCGCCGAGGGAATCCTCCCGGGTGTTCGAATGATTTCATTTTTCTCGTCTCCCGCACCCGCCGCAAATTAAATAAAATAATTAATTCATCAACATACGGCCAAATTATCCAAGCTGCGGCTCTTGGAATAAGCCGAATAACTCCGCTTACGCTTCTTCAAGAGGATGCGGCAGGGGAAGATGGTAGCAATATTATCTACTTAGCTATCCGAACCTTCATGCGAGGCACTGTTTGCGGAGCGCATAGCGTCCCCCACCTCATGTCAATTGAAATGTACACATTTTCGATCAATAAATCAATCGGTTAGATAATTTACTTCAATGCCATAATAACAAACAGCATGAGGCGAATGAAAAATTATGAAGAATGAGGCGGTTCAGGATGGATCCCGCGACGTAAAATGGTGTTCAAAACAAACGGGAAAGAAGCGCCGCGGAGCACTTCTTTCCCGTTCGGACATTGTTCGCGGTTCAATATCCCCACTGGGTGGGATCGAGCACGATGTCACAGTCGACGAACTCGGCCGTCGCTGGATTGCGGAACGGCGACCAGCAATACTCCAGAATGAACGCCAGTTCCTCGGGCCGCACCGCCGTGCCGGTCGCGCCGTCGCGCGAAGGCTGATAATCGTAAGTGCCGTCGGGCACCGATTCGTCCCACAGATCCCAGTACTCCCACGGCGCAAAATGGTCGACGGAGAAGGAGTAGATCTCCACCACCTTCTGCGCCTCCTCGTCGGTCAGCGGCAGGCCGCCGGACGCTGCCGCGACCAGGTACGCCGCCGCATCGGCCCACCATTCGGCATGCTCCAGCGGACCCTGCTCGTCGTGCATGATCTCATCCACGCGCGTGGCCAGTCCGTTCATCAGTTCCAGCGCCACCTCGTTTTGACCGGTCATCAACGCGTTGGTGATCGCCGCCGCGTGGAAATAGCGAATGATCGCCCAATTGAAGTAGTGGGTCGTCGTGGAGATCGTTTCATACAACCGGCCGATGCCGTTGCCGCAATCGATGCGCAGCGGATCGTCGTAGCCGACCAACGCCGAAATGAGTTGCGCGTTGCACTCGGACTTGGGCGCGAGCGTGTCGTAGAGCACGAAACTGCACAGGTCGTTGACCGTGCCGTCCTCGTTGAGCGGAATATACGCGTTGCCCCACTCGTCCTTGGTGCGGATGTAATACCCCGTGTCGACAACATCCTTGGCGAATCCCTGCAGGCGCTCCAGCGCCGTGGCCGCGGCCTCGCGCACGTCGGCGTCGGGCGCATCCTCGGCCAGTCGCATGAGCATGGGCACGGAACGATAGATGTGCGGCACGTCGTCCTTGCTGCGCATATTGCGCAACCAGATCGAGCCGTACACCGGGTTGTCCACGTTGGGAATCGTGTGCGCGTTCCAGCCATACGAGCGGTTGCGCATTAGGCTGTAATCGACGGAAATGTTCCGCCCGTCCTCCACGTAGCTGTGTTCGTGAGTGAAGATGCCGCGGCCCATGATGTAAGGTTCGGGGTCGTCTTCGGTGCGCAAAAAGCCGTCGACCAGCGCGGTGATGC
>CALBTQ010000414.1 GCA_937967875.1 uncultured Pseudomonadota bacterium | reverse complement strand
AGATCGTATTCGGTGACTGGAGTTCAGACGTGTGCTCTTCCGATCTCAACGCGCGCAAGTCGAATTACTCGTCGGTGCCCAATCCCAACGGGCCGATCGACGAAAACGGCGACGGTCTATCGGCGCAGCAGTTGCTGGTCAACTTCATCGACAACCACGACATCCCGCGTTTCCTGTATGACAATCCGAACCTCGCCTCGTTGCACAACGTGCTGTTCTACCTACTGACCGTCGACGGCATCCCGTGCATTTACTACGGCACCGAGCAGCAGTTCGACGGCGGCAACGATCCGTTCAACCGCGAGGACCTGTGGACCAGCGGCTACGACACGGGCAACGAAACGTTCCAGTTCATCCGGCACCTGATCAAGCTGCGCAAGAAGCTCGACCCGCTGCGCCGCGGCGAGATGACCATCCGCTGGTCGACCGAGCGCACCGGCGACGAGGACGACGCGGGCATCTTCGCCTTCGAGCGCAGCTATCAGGGCGACACGGTGCTGGTCGTGCTCAACGCCAACGACGAGCACGAATCGGTGACCAGCGCCGCGTGGATGGACGGGCAGGACGGCAACGACATGCAAACGTCCTTCGCCGAGGGCGACGTGCTGGTCAACGTCTTCGAGGACCAGGACCAAACCGACGACACGATCGTGGTCGGCGCGGACGGCAAAGTGAAAATCACCGTGCAGCCGCGCGGCGGCAAGATCTACATTCGCGAACGGTAGGAAACGAGCATGACCCCGGAAAGCGCGCGCCCCTTCATCGAGATCCGCCGTCTGGTCAAAGCCTACGGCGACAACGTCATTTTAAAAGGCATCGATTTGGACATCGCGCCGGGCGAATTCATCGTGCTGGTCGGCCCGAGCGGCTGCGGCAAATCGACGCTGCTGCGCTGCATCGCCGGACTCGAACAGATTTCTGAAGGCGACCTGTTCATCGACGGCCGCCGCTGCAACGACGTACCGCCCAAGGATCGCGACCTGGCGATGGTCTTTCAATCCTACGCGCTGTATCCGCACCTGACCGTGGCGCAGAACCTCGCCTTTTCGCTGACCGTGCGCAAGCTGCCCAAGGACGAAATCAAAAAGCGCGTCGACGAGGCGGCGCAGCGGCTGGGCCTGACCGCGCTGCTGGATCGTCTGCCCAAGCAGATGTCCGGCGGCCAGCGGCAGCGCGTCGCGGTCGGGCGGGCGATCGTCCGGCAGCCGCAAGCGTTTTTGTTCGACGAACCGCTCTCGAACCTCGACGCGGCGCTGCGCGGCCAGATGCGCGTCGAGCTGCGCAAGCTGCATCATGACATGCACGCGACGATGATTTACGTTACGCACGACCAGGTCGAGGCGATGACGCTCGCCGACCGGATCGTCGTGCTCGAAGGCGGCGTCGCACGGCAGATCGGCACGCCCGCCGAATTGTACAACACGCCCGCCGACAAGTTCGTCGCGCATTTCATCGGCAGCCCACCGATGAATTTTCTGCCCGCCTCCTTTAAAGAGAATTGCGCGAGCGGTATGGGCTTCGCTTTGCCGTTGCCTGACGCATACGGGGCGCTCGACGGCGAGGCGCGCGAGGTGTTCGCCGGGGTGCGCCCGATGAGCCTGACGCTCGACGGCGACGGCGCGGGGCGCGTCGAAGCGACGGTCGAGGTCGTCGAGCCTGTCGGCTGGGAAGCCTATATCCACGCGCGTTGCGGCGAGCATCCGCTGGTTGCGCAGGCCCCAGCGGCCGCGTGCGCGAATCTGCAAGTCGGGCAGACCGTCGCTTTCCGCGTCGATGCGGGTGATGTGCATCTGTTCGACCGCGCCACCGAAAAAGCGATCAAGCCGGAGTGAAACGATGAAGCGTTTCGTCGTCGCCTTGCTGTTGTTTGCGCTCCTGGGCGCGGCGACGGTGCGCGCCGGCGAGATCACGCTGTGGCACAGCTATCGCGGCGAGGAGCAGGCGGCGCTGGAGACGCTGGTGCAGCAATGGAACCAGGCGCATCCGCAAACGCCGGTCCGGCCGCTGGTCGTGGCGCACGAGGCGTACGCGAACAAGCTGACCGCGTCGATCCCGCGCGGGCAAGGGCCGGACGTGTTCATCTTCGCGCACGAGCGCATCGCCGATTGGGCGGGCGCGCATTTGATCCGGCCGCTCGACGACGAGTTTACGCCGGCCGCGCAGGCGCAATTTTTTCCGGTGACGACCGAGGCGCTGCGCGTGCGGGGGCGCATCTACGGCGTGCCGTTGGCGTTCAAATCGGTGGCGTTGATTTACAACAAGGCCTTGCTCGCGACGCCGCCGGCGACGACCGATGAGCTGGTCGCCTATCTGACCAAGCGCACCGACCGCGCGGCGAAGGTGTTCGGTCTGGCCTACGAGGCGGGCAGTTTTTATCACCACGCGGGTTGGCTGTTCGGCTTCGGCGGACGGTTGTTCAACGAGCAGGGCGAGCCGACGCTGGCCGACGCGGGCAACGTGGCGTCGGTCGCGTTTGTCGCCGAGTTGATGCGGCGCAACCTGCTGCCCGAGGAGCCCACCGCCGCGCTGGTCGCGCAGTTGTTCAACGACGGGCGCGCGGACATGGTCATCAACGGTCCGTGGTTTTTGGGCGAGATCGATCCGCGCATCGACTACGGCGTCGCCCCGCTGCCGCTGGTGTCGGCGACGGGCCAGCCGGCCACGCCGTTTCTGACGGTGGAGGCGGCGATCGTTTCGGCCTACGCGGGCGATCCGCAGGGCGCGTTTGCCTTCGCGCGTTTTCTGGCCGAGGGCGAAGGCGCGCGCGTGCGGCTGGAGCAGGGCAAGCAGTTGGTCGCCGCGCCGACGGTGTACGATCTGCCCGATCTGAAAATCGATTCGCATTTGACGGCCTTCAAGGCGCAGGTCGAGCGCAGCGCGCCGATGCCCAACAATCCGCTGATGCGCGCGATGTGGGAGCCGGCGGCGCAGGCGTTGCGCGCGGCGTTGCGCGGGGCGAAGGAGCCGGCCGAGGCGCTGGCCAAGGCGCAGTATCAACTCAAGGTGCAAACGCGCAAACCGCCGGCGGCGAAGAATCCGACGCCTTATGCGGCGGTGCTGGGAATGATCGTGCTGGCGCCGGCGGCATGGTGGGCGTGGCGGATGAATCGCCGCGCGCGTTGGCGCGAACTGCGAGAGGCGAAGCACGCGTACCTGTATTTGTTGCCGGCGGCGGTGTCGATGTTGTTGCTGGTGTTCATTCCCTTCATCGTCGGCACGGCGGTGGCGTTTTTCGCGCACCGGCAGGGCGAGTTCACCTTCGTGGGGCTGGCCAACTTCATCAACATTTTAATGAGCGCCGATTACCCGGCGAGCGATCCGTTGTCCTTCTACTTCACGCTGGGCGTGACCGTGCTGTGGACGGCGGTGAACGTCGCGCTGCATGTGTCGTTCGGCCTGGCGCTGGCGATGCTGCTGCGCAACCAATGGCTGAAGCTGCGCGGCGTGTATCGCGTGTTGCTGATCGTGCCGTGGGCCGTGCCCAACTACATCACCGCGTTGATCTGGAAGGGCATGTTCCACAGCCAGTTCGGCGCGATCAACGGTCTGCTGAGTTTCTGCGGCGTGCAGCCGGTGAGCTGGTTCTCGCACTTCTGGACGGCCTTCGCGGCGAACGTCACCACCAACACGTGGCTGGGATTTCCGTTCATGATGGTCGTATGCCTCGGCGCGCTGCAAGCCATTCCGCGCGACCTGGAAGAGGCGGCGGTGATGGACGGCGCAGGCGGCTGGACTCGTTTCCGGCGCGTGATTCTGCCGCTGATCAAACCGGCGCTGGTGCCCGCGGTGATCCTGGGCAGCGTGTGGACGTTCAACATGTTCAACATCATCTACCTCGTCTCGGGCGGCGAGCCGGACGGCGCGACGGAAATTCTGATCAGCGAGGCGTATCGCTGGGCCTTCACGCGGCAGGAACAATATGGCTACGCGGCGGCTTACGCGACGCTGATTTTCATCGCGCTGATCGGCTATTCGCTGTTTACGCGCAAACTGACCGGCGATCCGGAGGCGGCATGAAGCACGGGCGGTGGACCATCGCGTTGACCTACGCGGCGTTGACGGCGTTCACGTTCCTGACGCTGTATCCGGTGCTGTGGGTGATCAAGATGGCGTTGACGCCGTCGCAGGCGTTTTCGCTGTCGGCCAATCCGCTGCCGACGCAATTCTACCTGGGCAACTTCACCGACCTGCTGTTCGCGCGCGACATGGCCGGGCACTGGCTGTTCGCGCATCAGTTGTTCAACAGTGTGGTCGTCTCGCTGGCCACCACGTTGATCGGCGTGGCGCTGGCGACGACCGCCGCGTACGCATTTTCGCGATTTTCGTTCCCGGGCCGCAAAACGGGCATGACGCTGTTTCTCGTCACGCAGATGTTTCCCGGCGTGGTGATGGCCATTCCGCTGTACATCTTGTTGCAGAAGCTGCACCTACTCAACAGCCTGGCGGGCATGGCGCTGGTTTATTCGACCACGGCGATTCCGTTTTGCGTCTGGATGCTCAAGGGCTACTTCGACACGATTCCCAAGGATCTGGAAGAAGCCGCGGTGATGGACGGCATGGGGCGCTTCGGCATTTTCACCAAGATCGTGTTGCCGCTGGCGCGCCCGGCGATCGTGGTCACCGCGTTGTTTTCGTTCATGACGGCGTGGAACGAGTTCATTCTCGCCGCCACGTTTTTATCGGAGGAAACGGCTTACACGCTGCCGGTGGCGCTGCAGCGGTACGTCGGCGATTACTCGACCGAGTGGGGCCGGTTTGCGGCCGGGGCGATTCTGGTGTCGCTGCCGGTGATGGCGTTGTTTTTCGCGCTGCAACGGCATTTGGTCGGCGGGCTGACGGCCGGGGGCGTGAAGGGCTAAACTAAAGGAAATTCGTTTTTCCACGAACGGGGAAGGACATGATGATGAATCACCGTTGGTTGCTGATCGTCGCGGCGCTTTCGATCGTCGCGGCGTGCGTGTTGGTCGTTGCCTGCGAGAACGGCGGCGGCGACGATGACGACGACGACAACGACGACAACGACGATGACGACGAGTTCGTCATTCTCTCGGTGCAGCCCGACAACGGTCCGGTCGAGGGCGGCACGAACGTGGCGATCTTCGGGCGCGGCTTCGAGGAGGGCGCGACGCTCTTTTTCGTCGCGAACGAAGCGACGAACGTCGAGTTCGTCAGCGCCACCGAACTGTCGGGCACGACGCCGGCCGCGACCGACGAACAGCCGGGCTACGTGACGGTGAAGGTGGTCAATCCGGACGAAAAATACACCGAGCTGGAAAGCGGCTTCCGCTACGGCGAGCCGGGCGTTTCCATCGACTGGTGCGTGCTCAAGTGGCCGGAGTCGACCTCGACCACGCCGGGCACGCCGACCGAAAACATCTACGGCCACGTCTACGTCGAAGGCTGCACCGAAACGCTGGGCTCGGCCTGCGGCAGCGTCACCGGGCAGGTGGGCCACGGGCCGGAAGGGGCCGATCCGTCGGTCGATCCGGAACTGTTCACCTGGACCGACGCGGCGTACAACACGAACTTCGCGCCCGAGGAGGGCAGCGAGGACGCCAACAACGACGAGTACCAGGCGCAGATCACCGAGGACGAAGCGGGCGTGTATCGCTACACGTATCGGTTCTCCGGCGACGGGGGCGGCACGTGGACCTACTGCGATCTGGGCGCGGGCAGCGAAGACGGCTTCGCGCCGTCCTCGATGGGCACGTTGACGGTCGCCGCGCGGACGATCGGCTGGTGCAATCTGCAGTATCCGACGGAAACGACGACCCCGCCGGGCACGGCGACGGAGAACATTTACGGCCGGGTGTACGTCGAGGGCTGCACCGACGGCGCGAGCTACTGCGGCGGCCTGACCGCGCAGGTGGGCCACGGCCCGCAGGGCACGAATCCGTCGACCTCGCCGGGCGACTACACGTGGACGACCGCGAGCTACAACGGCGATCACGTGGACGACAACAACGACGAGTATCAATCGCAGATCGTCGAGAACACAGAGGGCGATTACAACTTCGCCTATCGCTTCAGCGCCGACGCGGGCGCGACGTGGATCTACTGCGATCTGGACGGCGCGGACAACGGCGTGTCGACCGATCAGCTCGGCCTGCTGCACGTGGCCGAAGAGTCGATACCGATCGGCTGGTGCAACATTCAGTGGCCGGAAGCGACGACAACCTCCGTGGGCACGCCGACCGAAAGCATCTACGGCCGCGTTTACGTCGACGGCTACACGGGCGGCGGCAGCGCCTCGGGGCAGATCACCGCGAAGCTCGGCTACGGGCCGCAGGGAACCGATCCGGCGACCAATCCCAGCGCCTATACATGGCAGGACGTGGCGTTCAACATGTCGGTGGGCAACGACGACGAATACATGGCCGCGATCACGCCGGGCTCGGCGGGCACGTTCAATTACGTGTATCGCTTCTCGACCAACGGCGGCGCGAGCTGGACGTACTGCGATTTCGGCGACGGCACCGCCAACGGCTATTCGGTGGACGATCTGGGCACGCTGACGGTCACCTCGGACAAGTAAGGAGTGACGCCGATGAGACGCTTCGCGGTTTTGATTTTCATATTATTGATGCTCGCGCTCTTGCTGCCGCTGGCCACCTGCGGCGACGACGATGACGACAACGACGCCGGCGGCCCGCTGTTGGACGACGATGACGACGCGACCGACGACGACGCGGCCGACGACGATACGAGCGACGACGACGATACGGGCGACGATGACGACACCACGCCGCCCGATGACGACGACACCGGCGACGACGACATCGACGATGACGATACGTCCGACGACGATACGTCCGACGACGACACGGGCGACGATGACACATCCGACGACGACACCGGCGACGACGACACCACGCCGGCGGAAATCGATTGGTGCAACATTCAGCATCCGTACGAGACGGTCACGGCCGAGGGCGCGGCGAGCGAGACGATTTACGGCCGCGTGCACATTCCCGGCCAGACCGGCTCGGGTACGCCGCTGGCCTACCTTGACGTGGAAATCGGCTACGGGCCCATCGCGACCAACCCGAGCACAAATCCCGGCGCCTACACCTGGTCGGCGATGACCTACAACGGCGGACACTCCGGCGACGAGAACGACGAGTACATGAAAGCGCTGACCGTCGCCGCCGCCGACACCTACGCTTACGTCGTGCGCGCCTCGACCGACGGCAAAGCCTGGACCTACTGCGACGTCGGCGTGGGCACGACCAACGGGTTCGCCGTGGCCGACCTGGGGCGGATGTACGTGTACAACGACGACATCGACTGGTGCGATCTGCAGTGGCCGGCCTCGACGACGACCACCGCGGGCGACCAGATCGGAAGAGCACACGTCTGAACTCCAG
>CALBTQ010000413.1 GCA_937967875.1 uncultured Pseudomonadota bacterium | reverse complement strand
GTCTGCCGGGGTTGATCGTCACGCTGGCTTCCAACGGGTACGCGCTCGATCGCGAAAATTTGCCGGAGCTCAAGCGGCGCGGATTGGCGATGCTCGCGTTGTCGCTGGACGGACCGTCGCCGGAAACGCACGACGCGATGCGCGGCTTCGCCGGATCGTACGAACGCGTGGAGCAGGTCATCCATCTCGCGCGGGAGATCGCGCTGCCCGTGTGGCTCACGGCAGTCGTCACCCGCGAGAATCTGCGCAACGGCTCCATGGCCGCACTGGCCGAGCGAACTGCACAACAGGGCCTGCCGCTGACGCTCAACCTGCCTTATCCGGTCGGCGCGTGGGAAGGCGCGGACGTGGCGCTGACGGAAAGCGATTACCAACGCTACCTGCAACTGCTCACGCTGCCGCACGTACGCTGGGAAGGCTCGTCGAACTGGCTGCGCGAGGGCTGCCCGGCGGGCACGGAGAAAATTTACGTGTCGCCCTACGGCGACGTATTTCCCTGCGCGGTCATTCACCGCAGCTACGGCAACGTGCGCGAACAACCGCTGGCGGCAATCTACGAACGCCTGGGCCGCACGCCGTGTTTCGACGGTCGCCGCAAACCGTGCCTGGTCGCCGAAGCGCCCGAGTTGTGGCGCAAATGCCTGCGCGGCGACGACGCCGATCAGTGACTAAATCTGATTTTGGTCAGCGTGTAGAGGGCGACGAAAAAGTCGGTCCAGCGGATTTTTTTGCCTTCACGCTTTTTGCGCGGCCGGTAGGTGATGGGCACTTCGACGATCATCTCATGCCGGTTGAGCAGCCTGGCGGTCACCTCGGGGCAGAACTCGAAGCCCTCCGCTTCCAACCGCAGATCACGCAGCAGATCGGTGCGCACGACTTTGTAGCACGTGGCGATGTCGGTGATGTTGGTGCGATACAGCAACTGTAGGAACTTGTTTTCCAGCCAGCCGCCGAGGGTATAGAGCGGACCGGAAATCGGCAGCGTCGGCGCGAGCCAGCGCGAGCCGTACACGACGCGCGTAACGCCGGCGAGAATCGGCTGCAGCAAGTGCGGATAATCGTCGGGCGTGTATTCGAGGTCGGCGTCCTGAATCAGCGTCACTTCGCCGCGCGCCTCGGCCAGCGCCGTGCGGATCGCCGCGCCCTTGCCGCGATTGTGCGGATGCGTCAGCACGCGCAACAGCGTTTGCGGATTCTCTTGCGCGAAACGCCGAATCTCCCGGTCCGTGCCGTCGGTCGAGCCGTCGTCGACGAGCAGGATTTCCTTGTCCAGGCCGATGGCGGACAAGTCGGTGGCCGCAACTTCCTCCAGCAGGCGCGCCACCGTCGCCCGTTCGTTGTAGCAGGGAATGATGATGCTCAGCAGTTTCATCGACCGCCCGGTTCTTGAGTTTTCTCACGTTACCGAAAATGCGGCGCGCTGAAAAGACGGCGATGGTCGCCGGGCGGAATTTCGGTGTATAAACAAACGAACGCACACCAAGGCGACCGATGAAGGTTTTGTTGATCAATCCGCCCGAGCTTCATCCGGTGCAGGCCAACCTGCCGCCGGCGGTCGAGCGTTTGCGCGGCGCGACTCCGCCGATCGGCCTGATGTACGTGGCCGCCGCCGCACGGGCGACGGGCGAACACCAGGTCGCGTTGCTGGACGCGCACGCGGAAAGGCTGGATTATCCGGCGTTGGCCCGGCGTGTGCGCGAAGCGTCGCCGGAGGTCGTCGGGCTGACCGCCACCACCTTCACCCTGCTCGATGCGCGCAAAACCGCCCGCACGGTGCGCGAGACCGCGCCGGCGGCGACGATCGTTTGCGGCGGCTTGCAACCGTTTCTTTATCCGCGGGAGACAATGCGCCTGGGCGTGTTCGATGTTTGTCTGCAGGGCGAAGCGGATCACACGTTTCCGCAGTTATTGTCGGCGCTGGTCGCTGGCAATGACCCCGCGCGCATTCCCGGCGTTGTGCTGTCGCGCGACGGCGAAGTCGTCAGTCAGGACCCGCCGCCGCCCGTTGCCGACCTGGACGCGCTGCCCTTCGCCGCGCACGACCTGACGCCTATCGCGCGCTATTCGTCGTTGGTCACCGAACGCGCGCCGGTGGGCATCATGCTGTCGAGTCGCGGCTGCCCGTTCCGTTGCGCATTCTGCTCGCAGTCGGTGACCGGCAAGGTGCATCGACGGCGTTCGCCGAAAAACATCGTCGAAGAGATGGTCTGGTGCGACGCGCTGGGCTTGCGGTACATCCTGTTTTACGACGAACTGATGACCATCGAGAAAGCGCACACGCTGGCGCTGTGCGCAGCGATCCGCGAACGGCGGCTCGACCTGCCGTGGCTGGCGCGCAGCCGGGTCGGCACGGTCGACGGCGAAACGATGCGCGAAATGAAACGCGCCGGCTGCGACACGATCACCATGGGCATCGAGGCGGGCAGCCCGCGCGTGCTGCAGCGCCTGAATCGTCCCACCGACCTGAAGGCGACGATCGAGCTGTTTCGCCAAGCACGCCGGGCGGGATTGCGGACGATCGCGTATTTCATGATCGGCAATCCCGACGAGACGTGGGACGACGTGCGCGCGAGTCTGGCCGTCGCTCGACAAGCCGCGCCGGACATGGTGCACGCGTCGCTGTACACGCCGTATCCGGCCACCGAGTTGTACGCGCAAGGATTGCGGACCGGCTTGTTCGCCGACGATTACTGGCGCACGTTTTCCGCCGCGCCGGACGAGAAATTCCGTACGCGCCTGTGGTGCGCGCCCGGCGACGAACCACGATTGCTGCAGCGGCTACGCTGGTTCTACCGCCGCTACTACCTGCGCCCCGCTTACATTATCCGGCGCTTGCGCGCGTTGCGCTCATGGCGCGACCTGCGCGCTCATCTACGCGGCCTGCGCACGGTGCTGTCGCTGGGCGAGCGGTGAATGTATCCGCCGCCAATCGCTGTTTGACACGCCGTCGGGCGCACCAAATAATGGCCGCATGAACCGCATCGACACCGTCACCCGTTGTCCGCGTTGCCGCGCGCAAACCAACGCCGAGATTTACGCCCGGCAGGGGCGGGCGTATCTGCGCGCAACGTGTCCGCAGCACGGTTTTTGGGAACGTCCGCTCGCCAACGACGAGCTGCTGTATGACGATCTGCGCCGCTTCGACCGGGCCAAGCCGACGCTGCCGGTCGACGATTTTCAAACCGACTGGGCGCCCTTCGCGTCGCTGGCGACGACCATCGCGCTGGAGGCGACGCTGCGCTGCAACCTGGCATGTCCCGATTGCGCCATCAACTCGTTGCACGCCGCCGACGCGGGCGCTGACCCGTCGCTGAAAGAACTGCTCGATCGCCTGCCGCCGCGGCCCAAGCGCGGTTTCGCGCCCAACGTGTTGCTGACCGGCGGCGAGCCGCTGCTGCGCGAGGACATTCACTGGCTGGTCGCGGGGGTGGAAAACAAGGGCTACACGGCGCGGCTGAAGTCCAACGGCAAGGAATTGCTCAATCGGCGATTGCTGACCGAGTTGCAGAAAGCGGGGCTGCGCTGGGTGGTGTTGCAGTTCGACGGCTTCACGCCCAAGGCGTCGCTGACGTTTCGCGGCGAAAATCTGATCGAGCATAAACGGCGGGTGATCACGATGCTCGCCGACTTCGACATCAACGTGCATTTGGCCGTGCCGCTGCAGATGGGCGTCAACGACCAGGAGATGCACGAGATCCTGCGTTACGCCTTGCGCATGCCAAACGTGCGGCGCGTTTCGATTTTCCCACGCAGTCGTCGCGACGGCGACCGCCCCGGCGAATCGGGGCCGCTGACCGACCAGACCGACGCGGTGCGCGCGCTGGAAAAAAGTTCGGGCGACGAAATCGAGCGCTCGGACATTCTGGAATTCAAGCGCCTCTGGCAACGGCTTTATTTCGTGACGCGCCATCCGGCGTTTCGCAACCGCAACTGCCTGGCGCCGTTTCTGGTGACGCTGGCCGGCGACAAGGTCGTGCCGCTCAATCGCCAGATCAGCCTGCGCGCAATACCGCGACTGTTGCGGCAAGCGCGAAAATTGTGGCGCTACGACCGCGCCGAATACGCCACGAACATCCTGCCGGTGACGATCGAGCACTTCCACCACGCCGACGCGTTCGACCTGCGCGCCGCCGGCAACTGTCATCTGGTGTACGCGACCGAGCGCGGCTTCATGCCCGGGTGCGTGTACAACTGCTTCTTCCGCGACCGACCGCCGGCGGGCTGCTGACATGCGCGTCCTGTTTGCCGATACGCTGCTGGGCAACCTGAATTTTCAACCGCTGGGCGTGTTGTCGCTGGCGGCCGTGTGTCGTGCGGCGGGGCACGAGGTGCGCCTGGCCGATCTGACCGATCCGCGCCGGGTGGAACGAACGATGCGCGAGTTCATGCCCGAGGTCGTCGGATTTCCCGTTGTCACCGGGCAGCATCAGCGCGTACTGCGGCTGACGCGACGCTTGAAGAGCCGCTTCGACTTTCACGCGGTTTTCGGCGGGCCGCACGCGACGTTCTTTCCGCAATTGGCGCTGCGTCCCGAGGTCGACGCCGTGTGTCGCGGCGAGGGCGAGCGTTCGCTGGTCGAGCACCTGCGGCGTTACGAACAAAATGACGAGCCGCAGACGACGCCCGGTTTTGCGTTCGGCGACGGCGATCGCCTGCGCACGAATCCGCCCGCGACGCTGATCGAAAACCTAGACGAACTGCCCTTCGCCGCCTGGGAGTTGTTGGACGAACATCCGCTCGCGCGGCGTTTTCCGGTCAAGCCGTTCATGGCCGCGCGCGGCTGTCCGTATCATTGCTCGTTTTGCTACAACGACCGGCAGCACGAGATGTACCGCGCGCAAGGCCGTTGGGTGCGCCGCTTCAGCCCGGAGCGGTTCGTCGCCGAAATCTTGGCTTACAAACGGCGCGCGCCGCTGTCGTTCGTGTACATTTTCGACGACACCTTCGCCACCGACCGCGCCTGGCTGGAAGCCTTCGCCGTCGCGTACAAGCGCGAGATCGGCCTGCCGTTCTTCGTGAATTTTCTCGCCGGGCTGGTTACGCGCGAGCGCATCGCGCTGCTCAAGGACGCCGGGCTGGCCTACGTCGGCGTCGGGCTGGAAGTTGGCGACGAGCGGCGGCGGCGCGAGGTGCTGTGCAAGAACGTCACCGACGCGCAACTGCGTCACGCGGCGGCGGTGCTGCACGCGGCGCACGTGCCGTTCGAGTTTTACAGCATGTTGGCGCTGCCGGGCGCGACCTTCGCGGACGATCTGCAAACCCTGGCGCTCAACGTCGAACTGCAAGATCGGAAGAGCGTCGTGTAGGGAAAGAGTGTAGATCTCGGTGG
>CALBTQ010000412.1 GCA_937967875.1 uncultured Pseudomonadota bacterium | reverse complement strand
CACCGAGATCTACACTCTTTCCCTACACGACGCTCTTCCGATCTATCCACAGCGAAAGCCAGATCAAACAGATCGAGGCCCAGGCGCGCAAGATGTACAAACGCCTGACCAAGGTCCCCGAAAAGCAGCGCGAGATTCTCATCAAAACCGGTTACACGACCATCGAGGATCTGGCCGAGGCGGAAATCGAGGATCTGGCCAACTTCCCGGGCATCGACGAAACGCTGGCCGAAGAGATCATCGACGAGGCCTATGCGATCAAGGTGACCGGCGAATGGCCGTTGCCCGAACCCGAGGACGAGGAAGACGACCTCGGCCTCGACGAGGATCTGACCCAGGAAGAGGCGCTGGCCGCGGCCGAGGGTCTGTTCCGCAAAGCCGAAGAACCCGCGGCGGCCGAAGAAGCCAAGGCGGAAGAGCCGGCCATCGAACTGCGCGACGAAGACGACTTCGAGGTCGATCTCGAATCGCTGCCGGGCATCGCCGGCAAGACCGCGCAATTCCTCAAGGACCGCGGTTACGGCACGCGCAACGCGATCCTGCGCGCGTCGACCATCACCCTCTCCCAGGTGCCCGGCATGGGCATGGCCTTGGCGGAAGACCTCAAGGAAGCCGTTCTGACCATGGAAAAGCCGGAACCGGAAGAAGACGAAGAACCGGAGATCGTCGCGGAAGAGCCGGCCGAAGAGCCGACTGAAACCGCCGACGAAGAGCCGAAGGAAGGAGAATAAGCATCATCATGGGCCATGCCGTACCGCATCGACAGTGCGTCGCCTGTCGCACGCGGCGCCCGCAGGCGGAAATGATTCGCTTGTGGCGCGCGCCGGACGGTCATGTGGCCCTTTCGCATGAGCCGCGCACGGGGCGAGGAGCCTATTGCTGCCCCCTGGAGGCCTGCATGCGAAAAGCAGTACAGAAAAAGCTCTATCAGCGGAGCTTGCGCGCCACGACGACGGTGGCCGATCCTGAGGAACTTCTACGCCAAATGGCGACAGCGGCGGCAAGGCTGGCATAAACGGAGAGAAGTACGATGGCGAAAATTACGGTAGAGGCAGCGGCGAAACGATTGGGGATGGACCCGGATAGCTGCCTGAAGCGCTTACAGGAAATGGGCATGCTTGTGCGCGACCAGCTGGACCAAATTGATTTGGAAACGTTCCGGCAGGTCAGGGCACGCCTCGAGGAAGAGAAAATGCGCGCGCAAACCGTCGATGCGCATACTTCCAAGCGCATCGGATCCCGTGTCATTCGCCGACGCCGGATCAAGACCTCCGATGCCGATTCCGCGGCGGACATCGACGAAGGTGCGGAAGCCGAAGCCGCCGTCGAACCGGAGGAAGTCCCCGCTCCGGAAAGCCTGCCCGCGATCGCCGCCGAAGAATTCGCGCCCGAAGCGCCCGCCGCGCCCGAACCGGTCATCGAGTCGGAGCCGCCGAGCGAAGAGTCTTCGCGGATCGAAACCGCCGCCGAAGCGGCTGAAGTTGCGCCCGCCCCGCCGGTGGACGAACCGGCCGCCCAGGTCGAAGCGTCAGCCGAAGAGGCGCTCGAAGCGGACCAGCAGCAGGAACCGCAGGTCGAAAAGCGAGAAGGCAGAAAATCGCGCCGCAAGAAGGGGGCGGAAGGTCCGCGCCTGAAGAAAGTGCAGATCCGCGAGGTCACGCACGAGCCGGCCAAAATCATCTCCAAACCGGCCATCCCGATCGAATCGCTTAAACCGCCCGCCGAAAAGCGCCAGGCGGCTCCCAAACAGGGGCAGCCGCAGGAAGAAGCCGCGCGCCCGGGCGAAGCTGCGCCGCCCAAGCCGGAAGGCGAAGGCCGCGGCCGCAAAGGTCGGCGCGTGGTGGACTTCGCGCAGCGCGGACGCAAGAAGGAAGACGTCAAGCGCGAAATGGGCTTTTTGCGCAATCGTCGTCAGAAACGCAAGAAGGGCGTCAAGCAGACCGAGATCACCACGCCCAAGGCGATCAAGCGCAAGATCAAGATCGGCGATCAGATTCAGGTCGGCGAACTGGCCAAACGCATGGGCGTACGCGGCGGCGATCTGATCAAAAAACTCATGTCTCTGGGCATGATGCTGACCATCGTACACGACATCGATTTCGAAACGGCGGTGATTCTGGCCAGCGAGTTCGGATATGAAATCGAGCGGGCGACCGCCGAGGTGGAAGACCTGCTGCATGTTGTCGCATCGCGTCCGGAAGACATGGAAGCGCGCCCGCCGGTGGTCACAATCATGGGCCACGTCGACCACGGCAAAACCACATTGCTCGACGCCATCCGCGAAACCGACGTCGCCAGCAGCGAAGCCGGCGGCATCACGCAGCACATCGGCGCCTACAGCGTCACGTTGCCCAACGGGCGGCAGATCACCTTCGTAGACACGCCGGGTCACGAGTCCTTCGCGGCGATGCGCGCCCGCGGCGCTCACGTCACCGATATCGTCATCCTGGTCGTCGCGGCCGACGACGGCGTGATGCCCCAGACGATCGAATCGATCAACCACGCCAAGGAAGCCGGTGTGGCGATCGTCGTCGCGGTCAACAAAATCGACAAGGACAATGCGAATATCGAGCGCATCACCCGCCAGCTCATGGAATACGGATTGATTCCGGAAAACCTGGGCGGCGACACGCTGTTCACCCAAATCAGCGCGAAGCGGCGCAAGGGCATCGAGGACCTGCTCGACAGCGTCCTGCTGCAGGCCGAGATGATGGAACTGCAGGCCAACCCGAACGCGGCGGTCGTCGCGGTCGTCCTGGACGCCCGCCTCGAACGCGGCCGCGGTCCGGTAGCCGACGTGCTCATCAAGGAAGGCACGCTGAAAAAAGGCATGCAGATCGTCGCCGACACGCAGTCCGGCCGCGTGCGCATGATGCTCGACGATCACGGCAACGAAATGGCCGAAGCGCTGCCGGGCATGCCCGCGCAGGTCATCGGTTTGGACGGCGTGCCGTCGGCCGGCTCGATTCTCAACGCCGTCGAGGACGAGAAGAAGGCCAAGGCCATCGTGCAACTGCGCAGCAACCAGGCGCGCAGCGAAGAACAGAAAAAACGCGCCAACCTGCGTCTGGAAGACCTGTTCACGCAGATGAAGGAAGGCGAAATCAAGGAACTCAAGATCGTGCTCAAGGGCGACGTGCAAGGCTCGGTCGAAGCCGTGCGCGAATCGCTGGAGAAGATCGAACACCCCGAGGTCAAGGTGCGCGTGATCCACAGCGGCGTGGGCACGATCACCGAAACCGACGTCAACTTCGCCAGCGCGTCTAACGCGATCATCATCGGCTTCAACGTGCGGCCCGAGGTCAAATCCAAGGAACTGGCCGAACAACAGAAAGTCGACATTAAAATTTACAACGTCATTTACGAACTGCTCAACGAAGTCCGCCTGGCCCTGCAGGGCATGCTCGCGCCGCAGTACCAGGAAGTGCTCAACGGCGTCGCCGAAGTGCGCGAGACGTTCCACATCAGCCGGGTCGGCACGGTCGCCGGCTGCATGGTGCTCGACGGCAAGATCATCCGCAACAGCCAGGTGCGGCTCGTGCGCGACGGCAAGATGATCTACACCGGTTCGCTGGGCAGTCTGAAACGCTTCAAGGACGACACCAGAGAAGTGGCTACCGGCTTCGAATGCGGCATGAACATCGACGGTTACAACGACATCAAGCTGGGCGACCGCATCGAGTCGTTTACCATGGTCGAGGTCAAGCCCACCCTGGACTAGCCGGGCGGGACGAAGGTGCGTCATGACGATCGGAGCCCTGGTTTTGACGTTGCGCTTGCACGGCTGCTTTTCGCTGAAGGAAAAGCGGATGCGCATCAAACCGATCCTGGAACGCACGCGCCATAAATTTCACGTATCCGCCGCCGAGGTCGATTACCAGGACGTTTACGAAACGGCGCAACTCGCCTTCGTCACCGTCAACGCCAACGACCGTATCGCCAACAGCACTTGCGACAAAATTCTCGATTACGTCGAATCGCTGGGCCTGGCCGAAATCAGCGGCCAACATCTCGAACTGATCAGGTTGTAGCCATGCATAAAACAGCACCGTTCAAACGAGCCGACCGCGTCGCCGGGGAGATCCTGCGCCTGCTGGGCGAAATGCTCATCGGCGGCGAGATCAAGGATCCGCGCCTGCATAAGGTTTCGTTCACCCACGTCAAGCTCAGCGACGATCTGCGCAACGCGCGCGTGTTTTTCTCGCTGATCGGCGACGAGAAAGAGCAGCAACAGGCCACCAAGGCGCTCATCCGGTGCGGCGGTTTTCTGAAAAAGGAAATCGGCCATCGCTTGCAGTTGCGCTACACGCCCGAACTGCGCTTCCAATTCGACCCGAGCCTGGAGCACGGCGCATTCATCGACGGTTTGCTCCAGAACATCGTCCACGAAGAACCGGAGGAAACCGATGACGATTGATCAACGCGACCGGGTGCTCGAACTGCTCGACTCCGGCTCGACCTACCTGGTAGATCGGAAGAGCACACGTCTGAACTCCAGTCACCGAATACGATATCG
>CALBTQ010000411.1 GCA_937967875.1 uncultured Pseudomonadota bacterium | reverse complement strand
CGACCGCCGAGATCTACACTCTTTCCCTACACGACGCTCTTCCGATCTCCCAGGATGCCGATGGGTTTGTCGTTGTCATCGCGCAGGAACGAGGCTTTCACTTCGGCCCAAAAGGTGCTGCCGTCACGGCGGAGTTGCTCCACCTCCATCGTGCGCGTTCGGTACGGGTCGAACTTGCCGTTTTCAAAAAACGCCATTTCCTCTGCAATCGCCTGTTGAACCATCACCTGTGAAGCGGGCGTCAGGCGGTTGAGCATCGGTTCGCCGGTCAACTCGGCCGTGGACATACCATATAAGTTCTCGGCGGAAGGGCTGAGAAATGCGAACGTTTGAAAATCCATGTCCAGCACCCAGATCACATCGGAAACATTTTCGGCGATCAGGCGGAATTGGGCTTGGCTTTCGCGTAATTTTTGTTCGGTCTTACGGCGCATGGAAATGTCGCGAATGACCACCAGGCTGGCCGGATGCCCTGCAAACGACACGGCGCTGCCGGTCAGTTCCACCGGATGGGAAGATCCGTCATGGGTGACGAAATTGACCTCGATGACGCCCTTTTCGTTTTTGCCGTCGATAAAGCGTTGATACAACCGCATCAGACGATCGAAATGGTCGCGATGAACGACCTCCCCGAAGTGAACGCCGAGCAATTCATCCGTCGAGTATCCGAGCAGTTCCGCCACCTTCGGATTGGCGTAGGCGATTTTCTCGTCCTGCACGATGCAGATGCCGTCGCCGGCCGTTTCCACCAACGTGCGGTATTTTTCCTCCGACTCGCGCAGGCGCTGTTCTTGCAAACGTCGCTCGGTGATGTCGCGCATGACCGCGACCGCATAGGCGGCTTCTTCCGTTTGAGCCAGACCGACAGTGATTTCCACCGGGACGTTGCGCCCCCGGCCGATAAACCGCGATTCGATCGGCTGCGTTTTGAAGGTTTCGTCGTTGAAGTCGATCAGTTGGCGTTGCACCTCCGCCCAGGCATCCTCCGGAACGAGATCGGCAAAATTGGCATGACAATCATCTCCCTCCTGATGGTTGGCATAGCGACGGGCCTGGCTGTTGCAGTCGACCAGTTCGCCGGAGGGATACTCGAAGATGAATACGGCGTCGTTGGTATAATCCAGGAGCAGGCGAAATCGTTCCAGAACCGAGATTCTTTGGCGAATTTCAGGAGTTCCGTATTCTTTCAGATTGAATACTTTATTCATGTTGGAATTCATTGTTTAGTTTTCTTCCGTCAGGTTGTTCGTCCAATTGAGCTCCTGGCTATTACACGTGAGTATTTATCGGTCGAACAGGGGAAAAGAAACACTACCTTTTATATTTTTTTAGTCGATTAAATTTCGGAACTAGCTGTTTTTGAAAGATTTTCCCATCTCCAACTCAAATCGTAACTTTATAACCGGTTGAAATCATCTCTCAAATTGCTACACTCCCCAGGCGCAGTTGCTGGTTGAATGGCGCAAATAAAGTGGGCGCCGGAAGGGTGTGAAAGACAGATGAAACAGAGCTCGACCCGGCTTCAGACCGGCTTCAATAATTCGCTTCTGATAATTTTACTGGCCGCGATGCTTCTACCGGCGGCGATCGGTTGTTCGTCTCCCCCCACGGCCAGGCACAATATCGTGCTGATTCTGGTCGACACGCTACGCGCCGATCATCTGGGATGCTACGGCTACAAGCGGCTGATCACGCCCAACATCGACAAGCTGGCCAAGGACAGCACACTGTTCGAGCAGGCGTTCAGCCACAGCCCCTGGACTATGCCCTCGGTGGCTTCGATCATGACCTCGCTGCCGCCGCGCGACCATGGCATCACCAATTGGAAACAACCGCTGGCCGAGCGGCATTTGACCCTGGCCGAGCAATTGAAGAAAGACGGTTACGCCACCGCGGCGGTGGTCAGCCATTTCATTTTCGAGCCGAAGTACAACTTCAATCAGGGTTTTGACTTCTTCGATTACTCCGTGTTGGAGAAAGGGCACCCGAAGAAGATCCACAGTTCGGGGGAAGTCAGCGACCTGGCCGTCAAACAACTGGACGAACTGGGCGAGAGCGGGAAACCTTTTTTCCTGTGGTTGCACTACTTCGATCCGCACAACGATTACCTGAAACACGAGGGTTACGATTACGGCGACGAGCAAGTCGACCTGTACGACAGCGAAATCGCTTTCACCGACCATCACGTCGGCCGCGTGCTGCAAAAGCTTGACGACCTGGGGCTGCGCGACAAGACGATCGTGGTGTTCATGGCCGACCACGGCGAGGAGTTCCGCGACCACGGCGGCCTGCGGCACTCGCGAACGCTGTACAACGAGGTGCTGCGCATTCCGCTGCTGATCCGCGCGCCCGGTTTCAGTCCGCAGCGAATCAAAACGACGGTCAAGGAATCGGACCTCGCACCGACGCTGCTGACGCTGATCGGGCAGCCGATTCCCAAAGCATTCACCGGCGATCCGTTCACGATCAAGGGCAATAAAATCGAGGTGGACGCGTCGCGGACGGTCTTCGCCGAGACGTTCCGGATGGCCCGGAAAAAGGGCGTCGTGCATCAGAACTGGAAGCTGATTCACGACCTGAAAAAAAAGCGCTACCAACTGTTCAATCTGGAAACCGACCCGATCGAAAAGGTCAACCTGTTCAAGAGCAACCAGCAAATGGCCGGCAAGCTCAAAAGCCTGTTGGCCGACCACTACAAGGTCAAGCGCGCCAAGGTCGAGGAAAAGCCGCTCGACTCGGATCTGGAAGAGAAACTGCGCAGCCTGGGATATATCAACTAAACGAATATCTTGACGGACCCGGCGGGCTTGGCTAGCCTCGTTTCATGCCTCGAACCGCAACCGATAATCAAAGGGCTTTCCTGCCGCGCGCGGTCGTTTTCACGGCCGCCACGCTGGTGGGCGCGTTTTGTTTCGCCGTGCAATGGCTGCCGCTGCTGCTGGTGATCGCCGTGTTCATTATTCCGCTGCTGTGGATCGCGGCGGCGTTGTTGGGCTTCACCGTGGTGCGCAACGTCCTGCGACTGCGGTTTCCCAAATTCGTCGAGGCGATCGGCTGGTTGTATTACCCGGCGGCAAGCTTGTGGGCGTTGGGGTTAGCCTACTACATTTCGTTTTTCGATCCGTTGTTCGCGTTGGCGGCCATCGCCTATACGGTCGGTCTGGCCTACGTGCTGGCCGTGCATGAACGAAAACGATGGCTGCTGGTGTTGTTCACGATTCCGCCGCTGGTGCTCCTGCATTTCATGCCCAACACGCCGGTGGAAAAATTGAGCGCGTTGCTGGCGGTGGTGCTCTTGCCCGGCATGTTGCTGCTGGACGTGCGGGTCGTCGGGCGCGCGGCGCTGTTTTACGCGGCGGTGCTGGCGATGCTCTTTTTGCGGCTGGGTCATTTTTATTACGGCGGCGATCCCGACCTGGCCGCACAGGTGTACGCGCAGCCCAACGTGCAGCGCATCGTCTCGCTCGACAAAGGCCCGCCGGAAACCCTGGCGGCGCTGGGCCGGCAACTGCGTTTCGCCGCCGACAACATGCCCGGCACGCGCACGATCCTGGGCGGCGACGCGGCGACGGTGGCGATCGATCCGCTCGGTTGCGGACCGCAGGTGCTGATCGAGGGGCGCAGCGCGGATGCGATGACTTATGATCCGCAAGGGCGGCAGATGATCGTCGCCGGATACGAAACGAACGAGTTCGTCGTGCTCGACGACGCCACGCTGCAGGAACGGGCCCGCAAGCGCTTGCCGGGGCGCGCCTTCACCAACCTCTGGTGCGACCGCACCCATCGCCTGGTGATCACCGGCGACGATTACACGCGCGACATCGGCGTCTATTCGCTGCCGGAAAGCCGCTTCACCGTCTTTCTGCCCACCGGCGCGAGCAGCGACGCGATGATCGACAACCGCACCGGATTTGTGATCGCCTCGCGTTGGTGCTTCGTGCGCTGGATCGACGCCCACAGCGGCGAAACGGTCCGCAAGCTTTTCGTCCCCGACGTGCATCTGCATCTGGCGATGGACGAGGCGCGGCGCAAGCTGTACGTCTCCGCGCCCAGCATCGGGCGGATCTGGCGCGTCAACCTGGACAAGGGCATCGTGGAAGCCAAGGCGAACATCGAAAAGGGCATTCGCTACCTGACGCTGAGCGAAGACGGGCGCTGGCTGTTCGCGGCCGGGTATTTCAAAGGCAACCTCTATCAACTGGACGCGAACGATTTGAGCGTCGCGCAGCGTCTGTACGCCGGGCCGCGCGTACGCACGCTGCACATCGCGCCGGGCAGCGGCAAGGTGCTGTTCACTTCGTCGCTGGGCGCGTTCCGTTTCGACTTCGCCGCGTCGGTTCCCCAGTTCCAGTTTCAACCCTGATTGGCTATACTGTCATGACTTCAAACAGCGAGACGAAGATGGACGAAACGCCGAACACCGCCATTTCCCTGCGACTGCCCGCCTGGCTGGAAACGCCGGCGGTCGCCGCCACGGCCTTCGTCTGCTATTTGACCCATCTGGCGCCGTTCGACGTCGTGGCCCTCACCTGGATGCCACTGTTCAACGCGCTGATCGTGCTGGCGCTCGTGATAACCGTGAAGTTGCTGCTGGCGCGCAAATTGCCCCGCCTGCATCGCACGTTGGCCGTGGTCTATTACGTCGCGGTCGGCGCCTGGGCGGCGCTGCTGAGCTATTACGTCATCATCCTGGACGGCGTCTTTTTCGTGATGGTCCTGGCCTTCGTGACGCTCATGGTCTGGGTGCTTTACCGCCGACGGGAAAATCGTTTTCTGTTGTTCATGCTGTAATTAGGATTTTAATTGGACAGAAAGCAGAAATGACCTCAATATTGAAGGGCGGA
>CALBTQ010000410.1 GCA_937967875.1 uncultured Pseudomonadota bacterium | reverse complement strand
AGATCGTATTCGGTGACTGGAGTTCAGACGTGTGCTCTTCCGATCTCGACACATCGAGCTGCTCAAGCCGCTGTTGACGCAATACGGCGTGTCGATTCCGGCCAACGATTGGGCCGATCGCCTGTCGACGCCGGCCACCCTGCTGGAAGCCTGCCGACAGGGCGTAGCGGCGGAGAAAGAGAACATCAAGATGTATGACGAATTTCTCGGCTTCGTGAAGGAAAAAGATATCCGCGACACGTTCAAGTACCTGCGCAACGCCAGCGAGAAAAACCACCTGCCCGCTTTTGAACGGTGCGTCGACCGTGAGGACGACATGGGGCGCGGGCAAGGCCAGGGGCAAGGCCGGGGACGCGGCCAGGGCGGCGGCGGTTACTATCGCCGGTAATCACAAAATTTGACATGGCATAAAGAGGACTTATGCTCTGATAAACAAAAGACTCGTTGTATTGAAAAATATATGACCCGACGAAAAAGAGGAGCACCAATGCAGTTGAAAAATAACCTTTTCATTGCGTCGTTGATCGGGGTGATGGTCCTATTCACAAGCGCTACGGCGTTCGCCCACGGCGGACACGGCAAGGCGGAAATCCAATTTAAAATCACTCCCAAGCAAACAACTGCCCCCGCTCAGCCGGTGATCAAGATCGCCGGATTGTCGGCCGGGCGCGCGGAGTTTTTCAATTACATCCAGAGCGTCGGCGCCTTTCAGATGAAGGCCGACCTGCTGCAGCGCGACTTTTTGTTGCACTACTGGGTTGCCGAAGGGCTGTCACGCTACTACCCCACTGACATCAACGACCTGATGCCGCGTCTGATGAGATTGGGACCGTCGTCGCCGGAATACAAACAGCGCATCGACGAATGGGTGCTCCGGCAAGCCGACCTGTACGGACGGTTGATGCTCTATAACGACAAAGCCGTCAAGGCCAAGCGCGATCGCGATCCGGCGGTCGTCGCGGTGCTCAACACCTACGCACAGCACGCCAAGGGCGATTTTCTCGAAGACCTGGTGAGCTTCGGCGATTTCGAACCGACCATTATGGGGCTGCGCACGTTCATCGTTTCGCTGAAAAAGAGCGAACGGGCGAACATCGAGGCGCACTATCGCGATCCGGATGCAGCGCACGAATTCCAGCGTAAGGAAGTGAAAAAGCGGTGGATCAAATACCGGCAGGATCTGCAAAAGAACACCAAATACGAGCGGCTGTTCGAGAAGATCGACAGCCTGAACGTTTCCCCGGACACGCCGATCGCCATGATCAACGGCACGCCGATTCTGCTGCGCGATTTCCTGGCCGTGTACGGGCCGATCCCCAACGACACGAACTGGAACAACATCAAGCAATCGCGTGTAACGCAAATGGCGATGGCGATCGCCATGGCCGACGAGGTGGATCACCTGGGCGTGTTGTCCGAGCGGTACAAAAACAAAATCGCCGTGGCGAAGATCCTCTACCTGGCCTCGGATCAGGTGGTACACGAATTCGGTCCGGCGACGCTGAATGAGCTCAAACCGAAAATCGATTTCCAGTTCTTTCGCGACGTGGTCAAGTACACGAACCTGGTGCAGTTCGAAAAGATATTCCTCACCGAATCGGTGAAAACGCCGGCCTATGGCGATTTGTGGATCGACAAAGAATATCTGGCCGGCCTGGAGTGGAAAATCGAAAAGGCCTTCACGCCGCAACAAGCGTCGTACTTCTAAAACGGAGGCCCGCGACGCATGGGTCAGGCGGAACAACGGGAGATCGTCGGCAAACAGGTGATCGTGCCGCCGTTGGAGGCGCGGCGGGAGACGATCGGCCTACTGCTGGCGCTGGCCGTGTTGGTCGCGTTGATGACTTTGCGCTTCGTGCTGTTGAGCGGCGAAAGCGAACAGCAATTCATGAAGCCCTACCATCGACTGGACAACATTCTACAGGGCGGACAGCGCACATTGTATCAGGCGATGATCGCGGCGGTGCCGGAGATCGTCGATTTGCGCAACCGCGAGGGACAATGGCCCGAGGTCGAGCTGTTGGAGATGGAGGAAGTACCGCCCTTCGCCCCGCAGTTTCTGCCGGCCACGCTACAGGGCGTCGTGTGGTCGAGCTTAGACGGCGGTTCGTGGATCGATTACGTAGCGCAGGATCCGAGCGGCGGCGAAACGATCACGCTGCTGTTGCGCGTGATCGACCTGCACGCGGAATATCATCCGCATCCGCACCCGGGCATCGATTACGACCCCAACGAACAAGTGGCCATCCAGGTGTGGATGTTCCCGGAAGCCAATCGCGCCTACCCCGGCGAACGCCTGCCGGAAGCCGGCTGGTTCTGGGTGGTGCGCCCGGACGATCCGGTGCTGACCAAACCGCAAACGGTGCAAACCCCGACGCCCGTTCCCGGCGGAGGTGAAGGATGAAACGATTCGCGTTGCTGCTGGCGACAAGCCTTTTTCTCATCGCGCTATCCGGCGCGAACAGTCATGCCGCCGGACCGTTGAAAATCGGCGTGACGCTGCATGCATACTACTCGTGGGTCAGTGAGATCGTCGGCGAGACGGCAATCGTGGAGCCGATCATCCCGCCCGGTTCGGATCCGCACACCTACCAACCCAAGCCGACCGATCTGGCCAAGCTCAAGGAAATCGACGTGCTGGTGCGCAACGGCCTGGGGCACGACGATTACATCAATCCGATGCTCAAGGCCGCCGGGCGCGAGGACATGACCGTTCTCGATCCGCACAAGGGATTGCCGCTGATCGCGGTGCACGAGCAGACCTACGCCTTCGAAAGCGGCGAGAAAAAGGTGGCGTACAACAGTCACACGTACATTTCGATTACCGGAGCGATTCAGCAGATCAACACGCTGGCCGACGAGCTGGGTAAACTCGCGCCGGCCAACGCCGCGTTATACAAAACCAACGCCCGCGCCTACGCCAAGCGTTTGCGGCGCATGCAGGCCGACGCGCTGGCCAAGATCAACCGACTCGACCCGGCCAGGTTGCGCATCGCGACGGTGCACGACGGCTATGCGTACCTCATGCAGGAGTTGGGATTGAAGATCGACGCAGTCATTCAGCCCCGGCACGGCATCGAACCCAGCCCGCGCCAATTGCAGGACACGATCAAGCGCATCAAGCAGGCCGACGTACAAGTGCTGTTTTCCGAAATGGATTACCAGAAAAAGTATGTGGACATCATCTTCCAGGAGACCGGCTGCCGGATCTACACGCTGACGCACATCTCCAACGGGCCCTATGTCAAAGAAAAGTTCGAGCAGGACATGCAGCGCAACCTGGACACGATCGTAAAGGCATTGACCGATGCGCGTGGATAAACAAACCGGCCAGGTAAGCGAATCCGGCGGCGCGACGCCCTTGTTGGAAGTGGACAACCTCAGCGTCACGCTGGGCGGCAACCGCATACTGGCCGACGTGAGCTTCGCCGTCCGTCCCGCGTCGATCCACGCGTTGATCGGCCCCAACGGCGCGGGAAAAACAACGCTGATCCGCAGCATCATGGGCGGCATGCCGCACCGGGGCACGATCCGCTTCAACTTTCGCGGCGACGGGCGCATCGGCTACGTGCCGCAATTTCTGGATTTCGACCGGGCGCTGCCGATGACCGTCGGCGATTTCCTGGCCCTCATGCTGCGCCGGCGGCCCGTGTTTTTCGGCAGCGCGAAAAAAGTGCGCCGGCAGATCGCCGAAACGCTGGCGCTGACGCAGACCGACCACCTGATCGACCGGCTGATCGGCGGCCTGTCGGGCGGCGAATTGCGACGGGTGCTGCTGGCGCAGGCGTTGACGCCCCTGCCCGAGTTTTTGCTGCTGGACGAGCCGGCCAGCAACGTCGACGAACAAGGCGCGCAAATGTTCGAGGACATCCTGCTGCGCCTGCAACGCGAGCGGAACCTGACCGTCCTGATGGTCGGGCACGACATCGCGATGATCCTGCGCGTGGCCGACGTGGCCACCGGCATCAACCGCGCCGTAACGTTCCATGGCAACCCGAAAATTTTATGCGACCCGGCGCGTCTGGGCGAATTGTTCGGCGCGGAATCGTTGGCCATCGACAAACACGCGGCGAGGTGCGACTGATGGACGCGTTTTATCAACTCGTCGCCGGGTGGGCCAAAAGCGGTCATCTGCCCGCACTGTTCGAGCACGCCTTCATGGTGCGCGGTCTGTTGGCGGCGTTGATCATCGGTCCGGCGCTGGGCGGCATGGGCACGGTGGTGGTGACCAAGAAACTTTCGTTTTTCACGCAGACCATCGGCAACGCCGCGCTGACCGGCGTAGCGATCGGCCTGCTGTTCGGCGAGCCGAGCGAGGAAACATACGCCGGGCTGTACGGTTTCTGCCTGGCCGTCGCGCTGCTGATGACCTACATCAAAAACCGTGCGCGGATTTCGAACGACACGGTGATCGGCGTAGTGCTGGCGCAGGTGCTGGGCATCGGCATCGTGATGCTGGTGCTGGTCACCAAGCAGTTCAACATTCACCAGGTCGAGGCGATTTTGTTCGGCAGCCTGATTACGCTCAACGACAAGGATCTGCTGCTGTTACTGGTCACCGCTGCGATCGCACTGGGCATCGGCGGATTCATCTTCAATAGAACGATGCTGATCAGCTTCAATCCGGTCATCGCCAAGGCGCGCGGTTTGCGGCCGGTGCTGATGGAATACGTGTTCATCACCATTCTGACCGCGGTGGTCGTGGCGAGTTTAAAACTGGTCGGCGCACTGTTGGTGTTGATTTTAATCGTCGTACCCGCCGCCGGAGCGCAAAACATCGCCGGCAATTTGCGGCAATTTTTCTGGCTGGCGGTCGTCTTCGCCACGATCAGCACCGTGGCGGGCTTGCTGGTGTCGGGCGTGTGGCCGGTGCCGACCGGCGGGGCCTCGGTGCGGATCAGCGGCACGCCCTGGCGCTGCATGTTGGAGCCCATGAGCGCGCGGTTCGCGTCGTCGTGCTCGAGGAACGGGATGAGGCTGGCGGCGACCGAGACCAGCTGCTTGGGCGAGACGTCCATGTAGTGGACGCGGTTGGGCTCGACCTCCAGAAATTCGCCGCGGTAGCGGACGGTGACCTTGGGGTCGGAGAGGTGGCCCTTCTCGAGATCG
>CALBTQ010000409.1 GCA_937967875.1 uncultured Pseudomonadota bacterium | reverse complement strand
ACCACCGAGATCTACACTCTTTCCCTACACGACGCTCTTCCGATCTCGGTGCTCACGACCATCTGCCGTAGGTCGGCCATGGTGTCGCGATCCTGCTCGCGGTAGAGCACGACGATCTTCACTTCGTCGTCCTCGGCGTCGCGGAAGGACGTGGCTTCGACGCCCTCGACCGCCATGCGCAACGTGGAGACGAGCGAGCCGACCGTCAGTCCATAGGCGGACATCTTGGCGCGATCGGGATGGAACTTGATCTTCTGCTTGCCCTGGCGAAAGTCGCTGCTCACGTCGGACACGCCGGGGATGGCGCGCAGGTCGTCTTCGAGCATCTTGGCGATCATCTGCATCGTGTCGAGGCTGTCGCCGCGCACGCGGATATCCACCGGCGAATCGACCGGAGGGCCGTGCTGGCCGGCCTCGAAATTCACCGTGCGGATTTCGGGGATGGACTCGACGATGCGGCGGATGTCGCGCTTGATCGCCTCGTTGGGGCGGCGGTTTTCCTCGGCGGCGAAGTTGATGGTGAGCATGCCGCCATCGGTGGTCGTCGTGCGGTTGCGATGCTCGACGACCGAACCGGCCAGCGAGGTGATCGTTTCGATTTCGCCGGCGGGCAGTTCGTTGAGAATGCGATCGGACAACGAGCGCATCACGTCGTCGGTTTTTTCCAATTGCGTGCCGATGGGCAGGCGCACGGTGAGCGTTTCGCTCGACGAATCCTCGCTCGGGAACAGCTCGATGCGCAGCACGCCCGCGGCGAAGACGGTGATGGCGATCGTGGCGAGCACGGTGCCGCCGACCACGAGGCCGCGGTGGGCCAGCGCTTTGCCGATCAGCCGGCGGTAGGCGTTGAGCAATTTTTTGAACATGCGATCGCCCAGGCGCCGCTCGTGATTCTTCGGCAGGCGGCCGTATTCGGCCAGGTGCGAGGGCAGCACGATAATCGCTTCGAGCAGCGAGCCGGCCAACGCCAACGCGGCGACCACGGGCAGCACATAGATGAACTTGCCGATGCGGCCTTCCATCAGCAACAGCGGCAGGAAGGCGGCGATGGTGGTCAGCACGGCCGAAATGACCGGCCAGACAACCTCTTGTGTGCCTTCGATCGCGGCCTGCTTAGGCGGCTTGCCCATTTCCAAATGGCGGAAGACGTTCTCGATCACGATGATCGCGTCGTCAACGACCATCCCCAGCACGAGGATGAAGCCGAACAGCGAGAGCGTGTTGATCGTCTCGCCCATCGCGTGCAGGGCGACGAACGACGAGAGAAACGCAAAGGGAATGCCGATCACCGCGAGCACCGCGCTGCGCAGACCGATGAGGAAGGTCATCAGCACGGCGACGAGAATCAGGCCGGTGAGCGCGTTGTTGGTCAACGCCGAGACGCTGTTGATGACGTCCTTCGACGAGTCCTTGAGCACGCTGAAGCTGACGTCGGTGATGCGCGCCTGGTACTTGGCGACGATTTCGTGCGTCTGGCGGGCGATGTCGACGATCGAGCCGGTGCTGCCCATAAACACCTCGACGGTCACCGCTTGCCGCCCGTTGAGCCGACTGAGCACCTCATCGCGCGCGAAGGAATCGACGACCGTGGCCACGTCCTTCACCCGCACCGCATTGCCGGACGCGTCGGCGGAAACGACGATCTGCTCGATGTCGCGCGGCGATTTGATGTCGCCCTCGGCGGCGAAGATGTACTCCTTGCTGCCGACTTTGATGCGTCCGGCGGGTACATCGCTGTTGGCCGCGTTCACCACCGTGTATACATTGTTGAGCGTCAGAGCGTAGGCCTGCAGCTTGGCGCGATCGGCCTCAACCCACACCTGACGCGTGGGCGTGCCGCTGATGTTGACCTTCTTCACGCCCTCGATTTCCAGCAGGTCGTCACGCATCGATTCGGCGAGCTGCTTCATGCCCTTCACGCCGTATTCGCCGCCCAGGCCGATGTCCATCACCGACCACACGTCGCCGGGACGGATCTTGATCACCTGCAGCGAGTCGGCGGCCTCCTGCGGCAAATCCTGCTTGACGCGCTCGACCTCGGATTGCAGATCGCTGACCGCCGCGTCGTAGTCCTCGATGTCGGTTTCGTATTCGATGAAGATCACCGCACGGCCTTCGTAGGACGAGGCGTAGAGCTGATCGATGTCGTTGAGGGTTTTGATGCGGTCTTCCAGCGGCAGGGTGATCAACTTCTCGACGTCCTCGGGCGACGCGCCGGGGTAGGACGCGGCGACGACGGCGACTTCGATGTTCACCGACGGGTTGCGCTCGACCGGCATGGCGTTGAGCGCGCGCAGGCCGGCCACGAGCACGACCAGCATCAGCAGGTTGACCATCACCGGTTGTTTGACGACGAATTTTGTCAGCGACATGGCGTTTACTCGATGACGGAAACGGACGAGTTGTTTTTCAATTTTTCCTGACCGACGACCACGACCCGTTCGCCGGTTTGGACGCCCTCGGCCAGCACGATGTCGACGCCGTTTTCGCCGCCGGGCGTCACCTGGCGTTCCTCCGCGGCGCCGTCTTTGACGACGTAGACGTAATACTTGCCGTAGCGTTGCACCAGCGAGTCGAGGGGAATGGACAGGGCGTCGGCCTGCGTTTCCACGGGAATGCGCACGGAAACGACCATACCGACTTTCACCTCCGGCGGCAGGTCGGCAAAGGACAGCTCGACCGGATAGGTCATCGACGGCGACAACGGACTGACGCCCACGCGCGCCACCTGCGCGGTGAAAGTGCGACCGGTCAGCGTGGGGATGGTCACGGTCGCTTCCATGCCGACCCGGATGTCATCGATTTCGTCCTCGCCGACGCCGACAACCGCTTTCATGTTTTGCGGATCCACCAGGTGCGCCACAGCCGTGCCGCTGCCGATGGTGTCGCCGAGAGCGATATGCTTGTCGGCGATTTCACCGGCGAAGGGGGCGCGCACGGAGGACTTATTCAACGCGCGCACGGCCTCGCGCCATTGTGCTTCGGCGGCCTTGGCGGCGGCGGTCGCTCGCTGCGCGGCGTAGCGCGTCTGATCGAAATCGGAATCGGAGAGCATTTTCTTTTCATGCAACGGCTGAGCGCGCGCCAACGTCGCCTCGGTCTCGGCGGCGCTCAGCTTCGCCTGATCGTAATTGGCCTGCGCCGCGTCGACTGCAATGCGCAACGACTCGGCGTCCACCGCGACCAGCGCCTGGCCGCGCGCGACCTTCTTGCCCAGTTCGAGGTAATCGCCGATTACACGACCGGCGGTTTCGCTAAGCACCTGCACATCGTGCTCGGACTGCACGGTGCCGCTGGCTTGTATGAAACGGGTGAACGGCTGCGCAGTCAGCATCGAAACGCGCACGGCCACGGGCGCTTCGGGCGCGGCCGGTCCTTTATTGGGGCCCGCGCCGGCCGGCGGCGTGCAGGCGACGACCAACAACGTGAGCAAGCCGACAAAAACTCCAAACCACTTTCGCCTTTCCATTTTCTTCTCCTTGCGGCGCTCCACCTCATCGCCGCGTACAAGGCAATGGTACAAAATGGGAGGAAGCAACTCAGTTTGGAAAATGTAACCGAATGTCTCGGTTTGTATCCGCCGGCGCGGATCGCCATAAGCTCTGTAAACAAAGGGGGAATGCGCCGCAGCGGATGGCAGCCGCGACGCTTTCCCCGTGATGGCGAATCGGTATCCGAGATCAGGACGGTGTGGGGCGGAACCGATTCTCTCGTTTAGCGCTCGTGTGGTTTGCGCGGTAGCGGCGGCATGTTGTCGACCAGAAGTTCGCGCTGCTCGGCGGTAAGCGAGGCATGAAACGCGACCATCGCCTCGACCATTTTGTTGAAGGACGCGCTTTGGTCGCCGTCATAGGCCTTCTTCACCTTCACGCCGACGGCGGCGAAATCCGGGCTGTCCTTTTTCAACTCGTCGCCGAAGAGGCGGTGCATGTTCATCATCTTGTCGTGCATGGCGTGAAATTCTTCGGGGCTCGGATCGTCAAGCTCTTCATGCACGGCTTTCATGTGCGCGTGCATCGCGTCCTTCATCGTTTCGAGCAACTGCTCCTGCGCGTCGGTCAAGTCGACCTGCGCCATCATGTCGTCCATCATGCCCGCGTGATGCGGCGGAGGCGGCGGCGGACAATCGTCGGGCGGTAATTCCTCGCCGCGCTCGGCCAGGGCGAGCGTTGGCAACATGACGAGAATCAACATCAGCAACGCCGGGACGATAAATTTTATCGGTTTCATCGGATCCTCCTGTTCAGGTTTGTTTACTGCCGATGAATCAAGCATAAAATTCCGCTAACTCGTTGTCTGTTTGGTTTATGTCGCGGTTGTGTAACGTTGCGTTTCATCGATCGGGCCAGACGGTGACGAAGCGCGAGCCGGCCGCGCCGTCGGCGGTGACGTTCACCGTGCCGTCGTGCGATTTCAGAATGCGCGCGACGATCGCCAGGCCCAGGCCGGCGCCGCCCGATTCGCGGCTGCGGCTGTCGTCGACGCGAATGAAGGGTTCGAAAATCCGCTGGCGGTCTTCCTCTTTGACGCCCGGTCCGTCGTCGATCACGCTCAGGCGCAGGCCGTCGCCGTCGCGCTCGTACTCGACGATCACCTGCGACTTCGCGTAACGCTTGGCGTTGGCCACCAGGTTTTGCAGCGCGCGGCGGAAGTAGGTTTCGTGCGCAAGCACCTCGTCGGCGTCACCGCGCACGAGCACTTGGATTTCCGGCCGCGTCGCCTGTAGGCGGTCGACGACCTCGTGCGCCGTCTAGGGCAAGGGCAACGGTGTTTTCTTCAGCGGACCGGTTTCGACGTCGAAGCGGCTGTACACGAGCAACTCGCCGACCAGATCGTTGAGTTCGCCGATTTCGTTTTCGATGTCCTCGGCGCGGGCCTCGCGTTGGGCGCTGTCGGGGGCGTCGCGCAGCATTTCCAGGTGAAAATCGATGCGGGCGATCGGCGTGCGCAACTCGTGCGCCACCGCCTGCATCAGGTGCCGCTGGCTCTCCAACAGCTCCTGCATCTTGTCGGCCATGGCGTTGAACTGCTGCGCGAGGCTGCCGACCGCATCGGGAGAATCGATGGGCGCGCGTGCCCGCAGATCGCCCTCGCGCAGGGCCTGGGCGGCTTTTTCCAGCGTGCGCAGGCGTTTGGCGAAGGGATAAGCGAGCAGATAGCCGGCCACACCGACGACCGGCAGCACGACGCTGAGCACCAACAGCAGGTGCCGCCAATCGAACGGCAGCGGTCGGCGATGCGGCCCGATGACTACGATCTTGTCGCCGCCATGGATCAGGATATAGGCGGTCATGCCCTCGTCGTTGGGACGATGCAGCGGCGAGCGGATGCGCAGTTCGTCACGCACGTCCGGCGGAATTTCCGGATCGTCGAGATGCCGCACGGTCACCGGCGCCATGGAGAATCGACGTACGCGAACGATCGCCTCAGCGAAGCCCTCCTCGCCGGCGCGGTCGAGGTAATCCTGCATCATGTCGACTTCGCCGAAGATGCGGCCGCGCATGCGCTCGTGCATTTGCTCGTCGATGGTCAGGCGCATCAACTGGCTGGCGGTGACCGTCGAGACGACCAGCGCCAGGAAGATGCCGAGCGAAATGCGGATGAACAGTCGTTTCATTGATCCTCGACCATCAGATAGCCCGCCCCGCGAATCGATTTGATGCGTTGCGGCTGCTTGCCGTCGTCGCCGAGTTTTCGCCGCAAGCGGGCGATGCGCAAATCGATGGAGCGATCCAGGCCGTTGTATTCGATGCCGCGCACGTCGCGGTAGATTTGATCGCGGGTAAGCACCTTGCCCACGTGGCGGGCGAAATACAGCAGCAGGTCGAACTCGGCGGTGGTCAGTTCGATCACCTGATCGCCCAGGTGTACGGTGCGGTTGGCGGTGTCTACTTCCAGACTGCCGATGTTGACGCGCGGCTCCATTCCCTCGTCGACGGCGCCCAGGCGCTCCAGCCGCGAGGTGCGACGCAGCAGGGCGTTGATGCGCGTGAGCAGCAGTCGCGGGCGCACCGGCTTGGCCAGGTAATCGTCTGCGCCCAGTTCGAGACCGACGACCTCGTCGGTTTCCTCGCCCAAAGCGGTAAGCATGAGAATCGGTCCGGCGTAACGCGGGCGCACTTCGCGGCAGATGGTCAGCCCGTCCTTACCCGGCAGCATAATGTCGAGGATGACCAAGTCGGGATTTTCGTCCAGAATGCGGCCGCCGGCGCGCGCTCCGTCGGGCTCGTGCAGTACATGGAAATTGTTAGCCGTGAGATACTCGCCGACCACCTTGGCCAATTTCAGGTCGTCTTCCACCAACAGGATCCGGCACATCGTTTCGTTGTTCATGGCATCCTCTTTCAGTTTGTGTCACTGCGAATGCTCCCGGCTCGATCAGTATGCAGCTTCACCCGTAGAGAATCTGTCATAAACCTGTATCCGATTGTAACGCTTTGTATCCGACAAACGAATAGCGTTTCGTCACGGATTCGGTTTGTATCGGCGACCAGCGAACGTGTTTGACCGGGGGCGGATTTGCGATAAAGTCTGATTATACGAACCGGGTCGGAACGCTCACGCCACAAGGAGGAGACGGTGGAATCGCTGGACAATCTGGTGTTCCTGGATTTCTCGTTCTGGGTGCGCATCGTCGCGACGATCATCTGCGGCAGCGTCATCGGGTGGGAGCGGATCCATTCGCACAAGCCGGTGGGCGTACGCACTTCGACGCTGATCTGCATGGGCGCGGCGGTGTTCGTCATGAGCCAGGAACTGATTTTGAAACAGGCCGCGGTGCAGATCGACTACACGCGGATCGTCGCGCAGATCGTCACCGGCGTGGGTTTCCTCGGCGCGGGCGCAATCATCCACCAGGGCGTGTCGGTCAAGGGGCTGACCTCGGCGGCGACGATCTGGGCGTTGGCGGCGATCGGCGTGGTGATCGGCATCGGGTATCCGCTGACCGGTCTGGTGCTGACCTTCTGCGTGTGGTTCGTGCTCGAACCGTGGCGCAAGTTCGAACGGTGGGTCGGCAACATCGAAAAGCCCGACGACAACAGCGGTCCGGTCGACCATTGAACAACCTGATGGAGCAGCCGCATTGAAGATTCTGTTGATCAATCCGGTCACGCGCGAAAGCGACCTGCCGAAATATTTTCCGCTGGGACTGGGATTGATCGCCGCGCTGCTCAAGCGTAACGGCCACGACGTGGAGGTGTTCGACGACAACGTCGAGCGCCTGGACGAGGAAAAAGCCGCCGCGCGCATCGCCGCCACCTACGCCGACGTGTTCGGGCTCACCGGGTTGATTACCGATTTCACCACCGTGCAGCGTCTGGCCGCCGCCGTGCGCAAAGCGCATCCGCACGCGCCGATCATTCTGGGCGGCGGCTTGGCGTCGAGCTTCGGCGAGTTTGTGCTGGCGCATACGGCGGTCGATTACGTGCTGCCCGGCGAAGGCGACGTCGCACTGTTTCCATTGCTGGACGCGCTGACGGCCGGGCGAATCCCGGAAGGTCTGCCCGGTGTGGGCTATCGGCGCGAGGGGCAGATCGTCACGCCGCCGCCGGGGGGGATCGTCACCGATCTGGATGCCCTGCCCCCGACCGATTACGACGCCTTCGCCCTGGACGCGTACGCCGAGAACATGAAGCAGGCGTGGATGTTCTCGCAACCCACGCGCGCGCTGTCGGTGATCACCAGCCGCGGCTGCCCATACCATTGCATTTATTGCGATAAGGCGATTTTCGGCAACCGTTTCCGGCAACGTTCGGCGCAAAACGCGGTCGCGGAAATCGAACGCATCGTGACGCGCTACGCGCTGCAAGGCGTACTGTTCGCCGACGACCCCTTCACGCTCGACCGGCGGTTCATGAGCGAATTCTGCCGCCTGATGCGCGAGCGCCTGCCCGGCGTGCGCTGGGCGGGCAACGGGCGCATCGGCCGGCTCGACGAACCGTTGATCGCCGAGATGGCCGCGGCGGGTTGCGACACGCTGGGCTTCGGCATCGAGTCGGGCAGCCAGCTCATTCTCGATGAGATGCGCAAAGGCGTGCGCGTCGACCAGGCGCGCGAGACGCTGCTCCTGCTGGAAAAACACGGCATCCGCCCGCTGGGGTACATCACGGTCGGCTCGTTTGCGGAAAGCGAGCAGACGATCAACGAGACGATCGCGTTTCTCGACGAGACAAAACTTAAAGCGGGCGTCAATTTCCTCACGCCCTTCCCCGGCTCGCCGCTGTACGACGAGGCGGTGCGGCGCGGCAAACTGCATCAACGCCCCGAGGAATTTCTCGACCGGTGGGGCGCATGGCAACAGACGATGCTGGTCAATCTGACCGAGATGTCCGACGAGGAGTTGATTGCGCACAAACACCGGGTGGAAATGCACACCGGCGGTCGCGACAAGACGGCGGCGGCGATGGCCTTCACGCTGCCGGCCGCCGAACAACGTCGGTTGTGGGCGAACGCACTAAAGCGCATCGGCGAGCGCGGCTACCGGCAGGTGATTTTGTTCGGCGCGGGGCAACATACCGAGCGTTTTCTGCAATGGAAGCGAACGCAGGATACACTGCCGGTCGCGGCGGTGTTCGACCAGAATCCGGCCAAGGCCGCGCTGGGCGATCAATGGGGCGTGCCGGTGATCGACCGGTTGCCCGATGATTTGCACGACACGGCGATGCTGCTGTCCTCCGATTCGTTCGAGGAGGAGATGCTCGTGCAGCTTCGCGCGCTGCTGCCCGACGTCGACAACGTGTTTCGCATTTACGGATAAACGGGGACCGATGGACTTCGCGCAAAACTTCGAACGCAACCTGGCCGCGTTGCAGGCGCGTTCGCCGGAAACGGCCGCGTTGCTGGCGCAGTGGCTCGACCGCTACGACCTGACGCTGGACGAAGCGCAAGGCGGCGGCTACGTGCTGGCCGTCGAAAGCGAGCAGGGATTAAGCGCGGTGTCCGAGCCCGTCGAGCCGGCCGCGAAGGCGGCAGTGTGGGCGCAGCGCGAAATCCCCGGCGGGCCGGAGTACGATCCGCTGTTGGTCGTGGGCGTGCGCGCCGGTTACGAACTGGCCGCGCTGGCGCCGCTGTTGCATCGCGCGTCGGGCGGACGCTGGCAGGCGTTGTACGTGGTCGAACCGTCGCCCGAACTGTTCAAGGCGATGCTGCACATTCAGGATCTGACCGAGCTGATCGTCTCGGCGCATTTTTATTGTTTTGTCGGTCCGGAGGCGGTGGCGCAGTTCAAGCAATTTCTGGCGGACGATCCGTTCAAGCCGCTGCCGAAAAAGGTGAGCGTGCTCAGCGCGGCCGCCACGGCGCAGGACGCGGCGCAGGCCGTGTCGCAGGTGGTCAAACAACGCGCGGAAACGGCGGTGCGACTCAAACGACGCATCGACCAATATTACGACCGGCGCTCGATCGCCCAGTGGGTGGAGGAACTTAACAGTCCGCTGCGCGTACTGCAGATCTCCAGCGGTTTTTCGCATTTCGTGCGTTACGCCAACCGCGACATCGCGCAGGCGCTCGAAGCGTTGGGGCATCAACCGCGGATTATCGGCGAGCGTGAGCGGGTGGATTTTCTCACCGGCCCGGCGTTGCTGGCGACAATCGATGAGTTCAAACCGCACATCATTCATCACATCGATCACATGCGTTTCGAGTCGGCGCAGGTGTATGCGACGCGGGTGATTTTTCTCACCTCGATGCTCGATTTTTTCCCGTCGCTGGAAAACGAAAACGCGGCCAAACGCCTGGGAGAGTGGGATTTCGTCACCGGGTACGTCGGTCATTGGGCGCGTTTCGGTTACCGCACCGACCGTTTGCTGCCGCAACAGCCGATGACCAACGAGCGTATTTTCCGCCCCGTCGAGTTGACCGTCGAGCAGAGAAAACGCTTTGGATGCGAGGTCGCGTACATCTCCAACATCAGCAAAACGCCGGAGCAGTATTTCGCTGAAGCGCTGGCGCAGATCGACGATCCGGCGGCCAGGCGCATCGCCGAAGCTTTTTTTGCGCGGGTGGACGGCGATTTTCGCGCCGGGACGATTTATTACACCGAAGCGGATTATCGCCGGGCGCTGAACGAGGCGGGCGGCGAAGCATTGCCGACGGCGACGGCCGATCGGCTGGTGTATGCGTTTTTCGCCGAGGTGGGCAACGCGTTGTTTCGGCAGTTGCCGTTGATCGCGTTGAGCGAGGCGGACGTGGATCTGGCGTTGTGGGGACGCGGCTGGGAGCGGCATCCGCAACTCGGTAAACATGCGCGCGGCATGCTGGAACACGGCGAGGAGACGAATCTGGCGTTCAACGCGGCGGCGATCAACCTGCACATCAACCAATTTCAGATCCGCCACAACCGGCTCACCGACGGGTACGCGGCGGGCGCGTTTTTCCTGGTGCATCGGCACACGGATAAAGTCGAGTACGAACTAGCCGACGTGCTGTTCGCGGGCGGCGCGCAGTTGGTCGACCAGACGCGACGGTATCTTGGCGATCCGGCGGCGCGGCAGGCGAACGCACAAGCCAATCGCGAGATCGCCCTGGCCCATTACAGCTATCGCGCGCAATACGAACGCGCGTTGCGGCAGATGCGGTTTTATTTCGGTTCGTTCACGCGGGCGGAAGTGCTGGCGCAGATCGAGCGGTCGCTTGCATCGATCGAAGAGCCGGTCGGCGAACGATTGGCCAAGCACTCGTTGCGCGACACCATCCGCGAAACGAGCGGCGTCGATTTGCAACCGGTTTACGATTTGTACTTTGCGCCCGAGGATGATCTGCTCACCGAGCGCAGCATCGCGCAGTCGCGGTTCGAACTGCAGTTGGTCGAGTCGATCAACCGCGCCGATCGGCAGCAAGCGGAAACATATCGCAAACGCGGCGACAAAATTGTCGCGAGCGATTTTCTACGATCCTACCTTTTTCTGAAACCGGACGACGAAGTGTCGCACCGGCTCTATCATAAGCTGACCGGCGAGCGGCGACCGCAGTTGCGTAAGGGAAAAACGTTTGCACTCGATAAAATTCAAGCGCCCTTCGGGGCGAGCTGGGCGCCCGACGGACGCATCGCCACGACCGACTGGGGCGGCGTAAACTCGACCGAGGAACGCGGCATCTGGCTGATTGACCCGGCCACGGGCGCGCAGGAATTGTTCGCCACCGGGCGCGGAGCGCAGGTCGGCTCGTTCGGTCCGGACGGCGCGTTTTACGTGCAACTACGCGACGAAGGCGGCGTGTTTCGTCTGACGCCGCATAGCCGTGAGTTGATCATCCCCACCGGCGAGGGAACCGACTTGGATGTCGTGCTGCAGGTCGTCGCCTTGCCCGACGGTAGTTTGCTGATATACGATTGGAACAAGCAATGCCTCCATCGATACAATGCCGGCGGCAATCGGCGAAAGACGATCATCCCCCCCGATACTTACCAAGCCCTGGTCGGACTTACCGTATATAATAACATTCTTTACTACTTGGGCAATTACCGCTTGTTTCGTCAGAATCTCGATGCGGAATTCGCACCGGAGCGCCTGCCGCAACCGCCTGCGGGCGACTTTGTGGGTTACGCTGTCGATCGCCAGGGAATCGTCTGTGCGATCGCCAAGGAAAAGAAATGGCCGGGGAAACGAAGCGATCGATTCCCCATCGGTTTATGTTCCCTGACCTTGTCCGGCGAGGCGAGATTTATCGCCTACGTGGAATTGTTCCGCTACACGCCTTTGTTTTTACTTTTGCAGGAAGACAAAGAAAGACGAATGTTGCTTGGCATCTCGACGCGGGAAAAGCAATTGTTCCGTTTTCAACTCTAAATTGCCAAGGAAAAAGCCCAACCGTCAATTTCTTAACGGTTGGGCTTTTAACCGAAGTTAGAATTCTAAGCCACCATTGAACTGGTAAGTCCAGCCACTTGATGTATATTTAACACTATTACCGTCTAAAAGCGCCCATAATAAAAAGGCATAGCCCACAGATTTCACAACACCATTATCATTGGCGTTATACTGTTCCACGGTAATTCTCAATGAATAGCACGTTAGAACATTATTAGTTTTATACGGCAATAT
>CALBTQ010000408.1 GCA_937967875.1 uncultured Pseudomonadota bacterium | reverse complement strand
CACCGAGATCTACACTCTTTCCCTACACGACGCTCTTCCGATCTGTCCTTGCCGGTGATGAACGACGGTTGCGCGATCGTGTAGGGCATGCCCGCTTCGATCACCGCACGCTCGGCCAGGTACCGCGCCTTGCCGTAGGCGGTGCGGGAGCGGGGGCTCGCGCCGATCGCCGACAGGTACACCAGCCGCGGCGTGATGCCCGCCCGGTGCGCGGCATCGACCACCATCTTGGTCAGGCCGTAATCGACGGCCATGTAATCGGTGTCTTCCTTCTTGATGCCCGTCTGCATCATCCTTTTGCGCGTGGTGCCCAGGAGAATGAAAATCACGCTCGGCCGCAGCGAGGCGAACATCGAGCCCATCTCGGCCGTGCCCCAGGGCGTGGTGTCGACCTGTGCGCCCAACGCGCCGAAGATGTCGCGCCAGTGCGTCAGCCGCGCGGAATCGGGCCGCACGTGCGCCACGGTCGGGATGTCCAACTCGCGCAACCGGCGCACCACCGCCTGCCCGACGTACCCGGTCGCTCCGGCGACGAAAGCGTTGATCGTTTGTTTTTCGCTCATGATCGTGCTCCGTTGTGATGATTCAGTATATTCCTCTTCCGTCGATGGTCAAAGGATGGCGACAACAGGGGCGACAACTGGGAACACACCTTTGGCTTCGCCAAAAAAGAGGATGACGCTCTTTCCATGTGCCACAGTTTTCGCTATTGGCGAAAGCTGTGCTTGTAAATAATCAAACACGGCCACTTTCCTACGGAACAAGATCGTGGCGCCCAAAGCTTTCCGTCGGCCGAAACTCAAACAAAATCCAAGTCCCGGGATTATCCCCGGCCCTGGTTTTCCCGCGCGGGCGTGCTACACTCGGCACGCATTTCATACCGGCAACTGACGGAGGCGCAATGAGCGGCAAGGTGAAATTTCACGCGACGTACAACCGGTGGCTCAACGACGTGCGCGAGATCGCCGGCTACCTGTGGCAACGCGGCTGGGCCGAGGCCAACGGCGGCAATTTTTCGGCCGACGTCAGCGAGACGATCGATAAACGCAATGCGATCGACGACCTGCCCCTGCGCCGACTGCCGCGCGCCTACCCCGCCCTGGCCGGCAAATATTATTTTGTGACCGGCACCGGCAAACGGTTTCGCGATCTGGCGGCGGACCCGGCGGCCAACGCAGCGATCGCGCATCTCAATGAAGCAGGCGACGGTTACCGGCTTGTGTGGGGCGGCAACGACAATCCCGATTTTCGCCCGACCAGCGAACTCGTTTCGCACCTGCAGATGCACGAGGTGCTGCACCGCAACGGCTCCGTGGAGCGCGTCGTGCTGCACACGCATCCGCACGAACTGATCGCCTTGACGCATCTGCCGCCGTACCTCGATCAGACCGCGCTCAACCGCGCCTTGTGGGCGATGTTGCCCGAGGTGGTGATTCTCATTCCGCACGGCATCGGTTTGATTCCCTACATCCGCACCGGCACGCAGGAGCTGGCGACGGCCACGGCGACGGCGCTGGAGAAAGGTCATCGCGTCACGCTGTGGGAAAAGCACGGCTGCCTGGCCACCGGCCGCGACATCGTCGAGGCCTTCGACCTGATCGACACGGCCAACAAGGCCGCGCAGATCCTGCTCACCTGCCTACAGACCGGGCAGACGCCGCAGGGATTGACCAAGGAACAGATCGAAGAGTTGATCGTCGCGTTCAATTTACCGACCAAATGGTAGAAACGGCTTGTTTTCGTCCGCAGGAAACTGCTACCTTCTCTTTCGGATTACCAAGTTGAAACTGCAAGACAATCCCGCACGGGGCGCACAGGGGTTTCCCCTGGACGAGGAGGTGGACCATTAAACAGTTCGCCGTGGCTTTGAACATGAAGGCGCGCAAGGTGCGGCAGAGCACGCTGCGCATGGTTTCGCAACACGTGGACGTCGAGGACCTGTACATCACACGGACGATCGAACAGTCCGACGCCAGCCTCGACGAGATCATCAAAAAGCGCTACCCGCTGGTGCTGTGCGGCGGCGGCGACGGCACGATCATGCGCATCATCGAGCAGATGCGCCTGAAGGTGAACCAGCTCAACGCGGCCGGCGGCGATTACAGCGTGCCGCGCTTCGGCATTTTGAAGCTGGGCACCGGAAACGGTTGGGCCTGGCAGTTGGGCGTGCCGCCGAAGGTCGAGCCGATCTGGCGGTTGCGGCAGATGCGCGACGAGGATCTGCGCTTCGCCAAATTCAACATGATGGAAGCCGAAGGACGCATGTTCCATTTCGGCGGCATGGGCGTGGACGCGCTGGTGCTCAACGACTACATCAACCTGAAAAACAAGTTCACCAAGGGCTTCCTCTGGAAGATGAGCAACAGTCTGGTCGGCTATATGTGGGCGGTGATTTTTTCCTCGGTGCCCACGGTGCTGTTCAAAAAATTCCACATCGACATGAAGGTGACCAACCTGTCGCCCGAGCCGGTGTACCGCGCCTCGTGTTCAACGGGCATCCAGGAACTGCCGGTGAAACAGGGCGAGGTGATTTACGAAGGCAGCAGTCTTATCGCCGGTTTCGGCACGACGGAAAATTACGGCTACGGGCTGAAGGTCTATCCGTTCTCGATGGCCAAGCCGGACTATTTCAATTTCCGCGTCGCCGACGTGACCGCGACGAACGTGCTGTCGCACATCAAACCCATCTGGACCGGCACGTGGGAAGATCCGGGCTTGAATGATTTCCTCGTTAAGCACATTCTTATCGAAACCAAAATCGATGCGCCGTTCCAGCTCGGCGGCGATCCCGAAGGGTATCGCAAGCAAGTGGAAGTGAAAATCTCCGATTTCATGCCCGAGATGCTCGACCTGAACGCCTCGCTGGCCGCCATGAACGAAAGGGAGGGTGGGGCGTCGTAAACGAAAGGACGCGGCTGAATGACCGATGCGACGTTTCGCAAGCTCGACGACAGTAATCAGCGCGGGCCCGGCCCGCGCATCATTTTAATCGGCGGCTTTCAAGCCAACGAAGTGGTGCTGCTCAAGGAATTCGTCGATAAAACGTTCACCGATAAAATCAGGCTGCGCCTGTGCACGGCCAACATGCTGGAGAAAACTCTCGGCGACGCGCTGAGCCGGCCGGTCGAAGACAATCCGGCGCCGCCCGACAAACTGCCTCGTTTTCTGTTGTTGTCGGGCATGTCCAATCAGGAAATCCACGCGCTGATCAACCGCTACGGCTCGACCGGACTGCCGCGACCGATGTTCGCCGCCACGACGCCGGCGAATATGAATTTCATGCTGCGGCAATTGCTGCTCGAACTGTTGCAGGAACACAAGGCGATGATGGCCCGTCGGCAGGCGCAGGGCGCGCCGGCTCCCGAAGAAAAATAATCGATAGGACGATCAGGCGGCCGGCTTGACGTACAAGGTCAGACGCTGGCCCGGCTTGAGTCGGTCGGACTTGAGACCGTTCCACCGCTTGATGTCCTTGACGTGCACGCCGTGACGCCGTGCGATGGACCACAGGTTGTCGCCCGACTTCACCGAATAACGAACCCGCTTCAGATTCGACTTGGCTTTGACCGGTGCGGGCTTGACCGTCGCCGGTTTGACCGGAGTGGTGTCCGCTCCGGTCACGGTGGCCGGTTTCACCGCCAGTTGCATGTGTTCTTCGGGCACGTTCTTGGCGACCGGTTCGTCTTCGTTTTTCGCCACCATCACCGGATCGGGCGGAATGTGACGCGGCGGTACGACCACCGCGGCCATCGTGGGCCGCACGCCGCCGCGACGGGGGATGCGATAGCTCTTGCCGGCGCGGATGATGTTGCTGCGCAGACCGTTGGCGCTTTTGATTGCCGCGACCGACGTGCCGTAGCGCCGCGCCAGGTGACCCAGCGTCTGCCCGCGTTTCACCTTGTGATACACGTAATACGTCGGCGGTTTGATCAGCTTGGCTTCCAACAGCGGTCCGTAGGCGCGCCGGCCCATTTCCTGCGCCTGGAGATTGTAAAACCGCACGTGGTAGTGCGTGTGGTGCCGACGGGCATGGCGGATGATGCGGTTGGGTTTGCCGCCGGGATACTGAAACACGCTGTCCAGAAACGCTTCGTCTTCGCCGTGGGCGCGCGCGTAGTTGTACAAGAGAATCTGAATGTTGCGGTCGACCAGAATCAACTCGACGTCGGTCTTGGCCAGCAACGCCCGCACCAGCGCCCAGTTGCGCGCCAGGTCGAGGTTGCCGGAACTGCCGGGCGTGAACCACGTCGCGGCGTCGTTGTAATAGAAACCCAGATCGACGTCGCGACCGGCCTGATGGCTGACGTGCCGGTTGAGCGGACCGCCGTCCTGATCGCTGATGTCGCCGACAATCAGCGGCGGCGAATCGGGGTATTGACGGTTGACCTCGGTCAGCGTAGCGACGATGAAATCGACCGTCTCCTGCGTGCCCCAGGTCTCGCGCGGATTGTTGATCTTCCACATCGGATTTTCCGGCATCTGCACCGCATTGAACAACGAACCGCCGTTGGTGCGACCCATCGAAATGCTGCCCAGCGAAGCCGGATTTTCCGCCAACATTTTCTTGATATCGGCGTCGGTCAGATTGGCGAAGGGGATCTCTCCCGGTTTGCCCTCGGCAACCGGCGGCGCCTCGACCTGAACGTCCTCCTGCAATAAATCGTCTTCTTCGTCTTCGTCGCCTTCGGCAGGCGGCAGATCGGCCATTTCGTCGGGAGTCAACTCTGCCGCTTCGCCGTCGCCATCGTCGGCAAGTGGTTCCTCGGCCGGCGGCGGCGTCGTTTCATCGGCAGGAGGCGTGTTGGTGGCAGTACGAATTGGAATCAAACTGCAGGCGCTGATCAGAGTTAGCAGGATTATCAACAGGAATATGCGCTTCATCTACCCTCACTTTCGCCTTTCTGTGAGTGGGTATTTTCGAAAGATTTTATTTAATCAAACCGGATGATGCAAGAATAATTTAGTAACACGACAAAAACTGTAGATTTTGCAGTTATTTATTTCTCCTTAGTTGCACACCTCTTTGCATAAAACCGGCCGATTAACGCCAAAAATAACGGATTAACCAATCCAATCGACCGCGTTTAACGAAAAAAGTTCCGGAAAAATGCATGACTTTTTTTATTCGCTCGCGAGATCGGAAGAGCGTCGTGTAGGGAAAGAGTGTAGATCTCGGTG
>CALBTQ010000407.1 GCA_937967875.1 uncultured Pseudomonadota bacterium | reverse complement strand
ACCACCGAGATCTACACTCTTTCCCTACACGACGCTCTTCCGATCTCATCAAGGCCGGACTGACGCTCGGATTGGCCGGCATTCCTTATTTCACGCACGATATCGCCGGATTTTCCGGCGGACCCAGCACGAAGGAGCTTTTTCTGCGCTGGACCGAACTGGGCGCGTTCACGCCGATCATGCGCACCCATGACGGTCTGCAAAAAACGGAAAATCATCGCTTCGACAGCGACGAGCAAACCCTGGCGCACTTCATGCGATTCTCATTGATTCATAATGCCTTGGCGCCGTATTTCCGCGAGTTGGCGGTGCAGGCGCAGGAAAGCGGCCTGCCGATCATCCGCCACACGGCGCTGGTCGACCCGCTGTGGTCCGAAGCGTTGCGCGCGCACGACCAATGGATGATCGGGCAGGACATGCTTTTCGCGCCGGTTGTGACCGAGGGAGCGACGACGGTGCGGGTGCGTTTTCCGGCCGGCGAATGGGAGCATTTATTCACCGGGCAGGCGGTGGCGGGACGCTGCACGCGCGAGGTCGATGCGCCGTTGGGCACGCCGGCGGTGTTTGTGCGGCGGGGCGCGCTGGCCGACCTGGTCGCGCAAGTGCGGCAAATCGGACCGTGATCTGGTTGAAAAAGCTCAATTTCTCGATTTGTTAAAGATTTGCTAATCATTTGCTAATAGTTTTATTTTAGATGTATGCCAACATTTTGTGTTGCGTGCAAAGGATAAACCATGAGCAAAACACACATCCTGGTCGTCGATGATGAGGAAGACATCCTCGAATTGGTGCGCTACAACCTGGCCAAAGAAGGCTATCAGGTCGACTGCGTCGCTTCGGGCGAAGAGGCGTTGAAGTTCGCCAAGAACAAGCATCCGGACCTGATCGTCCTCGATTTGATGCTGCCCGGCGTGGACGGCTTCGATGTGTGCAAGCAGTTGAAGCGCGACATCGAAACCGCGTCGATTCCGGTCATCATGCTCACGGCCAAGGGCGAGGATGCCGACATCGTCGCCGGGCTCGAACTGGGCGCTGACGACTACATCACCAAGCCGTTCAGCCCGCGCGTGCTGACCGCGCGCATCCGGGCGGCGCTACGGCGCGGCGTGGGCGAGGAGGAAAGCGACACCGTGCTGCGCCTGCGCAACATCATCATCAATCCGACGCGGCACGAGGTGACCGTCAACGGGCAGGCGATCGATCTGACCGTCACCGAATTCGGCATTCTGCATTTTCTGGCCCGGCGGCCCGGTTGGGTGTACAGCCGCAATCAAATCATTTCCGGCGTCAAAGGTAACGACTATGCGGTGACCGAGCGCTCGGTCGACGTGCAGATCACGGGTTTGCGCAAAAAACTGGGCGAGGCCGGTCAGTACCTGGAAACGGTCCGTGGCGTCGGCTATCGCTTTAAAGATTGAGGAAGAATGTCCAAGCGTAGAAAGCTGATCTGGCAGCTTTATCCGTCCTATTTGCTGATTACCTTGCTGGCGCTGTTTGCCGTATCGACGTTCTTTGCCTCGGCGTTGCGCCAGTTTTATCTGAGTCATTTGGAAGAAGTGCTCACCGCCCGCGCCGGTTTGGTCGAATATTTGTTGATGCACGACGATCTGGCCGATACGGCGCAGGTCGATGCGGTCGTCGATAAAGCCTCCCAGGCTTCGCGCACGCGCATCACGGTCATTCTACGCGACGGCCGGGTGACCGGCGATTCCGACAACGATCCGGCGACCATGGACAACCACGCCGATCGGCCCGAAGTGAAAGCGGCGCTCGAGGGCAAGACGGGCGTGACCAATCGCTACTCGTACACGCTGCAGCAGGAAATGATGTACGTGACCGTGCCGGTGCGGCGCGACTCGACCATCGTCGGCGTCGTGCGCACGTCCTTGGCGGTTCCGCGCATCATGGCCACCTTGCAGGCCAAATATATCGACATTACGCTGGGCGCGATCGTAGCCGCTCTTTTCGCCGCGATCGTCAGCTACATCATTTCGCACCGGATCAACAGCGTATTGCAAGAGATACGACAGGGCGCCCGCCGCTTTGCCGAGGGGGATTTCAGTTACCGCCTGGCCGTATCGCAATCCGAGGAAATGGGAGCCGTCGTGGAATCGCTGAATGAAATGGGCAATCAGCTTAACGAACGTATGCAGACGATCATCGCGCAACGCAACGAGTTGGAAGCGATTTTGACCAACATGGTCGAGGGCGTGCTGGTGCTTGACGCCGAATTTCGCATCGTGCGTTGCAACAAAGCGATTTCCACTTTGTTCGGACTGAACGAAGCGGACGTCGTCGGCGGCAACATTTACGAAACGATCCGCAACGCCGATCTGCTGCAGTTCATCAAAAAATTGTACGCCGCCAAACAGCCTATCGAAGCCGAGATCGTGCTGCACGGCGAGCAGGACCGTTTCCTGCAGACGCACGGCACGTTCATTCACGACACGGCCACCAAGAAAATCAACTACGCGATCGTCGTGTTCAACGACATCTCGCGCCTGAAAAAATTGGAAAACGTGCGCCGCGATTTCGTCGCCAACGTCTCGCACGAATTGAAAACGCCGATCACCTCGATTCGCGGTTTCGTCGAAACGCTGGTCGACGGCGCCATCGAGGATCGCGAAAAGGCGCGCGAGTTTCTGAGCATCATTTTCAAACAGTCCAACCGCCTCAACGCGATCATCGAAGATCTGCTCAGCCTCTCGCGCATCGAGCAGGACGGCGAGCGCGGTTCGATCGCCAAGGAAAAGGTCGCCCTCAAGCCGGTGCTGAAAAGCGCGATTCTCATCTGCAACAACAAGGCGGCGGCCAAGGACATCGACCTGCGTCTCGTGTGCGACGAGGACATTCTGGTGACGATCAACTCGCCGATGCTCGAACAGGCGATCGTCAATTTGATCGACAACGCCGTCAAATACAGCAACGAGGGCGCGCCGGTCGACGTGGGCGCGATGCAAGAGGACAGTGAAACGCGCATCGTCGTCAAGGACTCCGGTTGCGGCATTCCGGCCGAACACCTGCCGCGCATTTTCGAGCGCTTCTATCGCGTCGACAAAGCGCGCAGCCGCAAACTGGGCGGCACCGGCCTGGGTCTGGCGATCGTCAAGCACATCGTGCAGGCGCACGGCGGCTGGGTCACCGTCGAGAGCAAGGTCGATGCGGGCAGCACATTCGTCATTCACCTGTCGCGCTAATTAACATTCTTTTCCGATTCTCCTAACGCGTTGCTAATTTCTTTGCGGCATGTTTGTTGCGGGTGGCACGAGTCTATCTCAACGATGAAGAGCAACCTGTTTCATGTGTAATTTGAGACACACAGAAGGAGGATCCATGAAAAAGGTACCGTTTGCTTTGCTGACCGTGTTCCTGGTGCTGGCGATGACCGCCGCGGCCTGGGCCGTCGAGATCAAGCCGGAAGGCCGCATTTTCGCGGGCTTCAGCTACAACGTTTCGGGGTATCCGGATTGGGACAGCCGCTACGGCGACAACGATTACAACGAATTTGAAATCAACCGGGCGTACCTGGGCTTCAAGGTCAACTTCAACGATTATTGGTCGGGCCGCATCACCGGCGACGTGAGCCGTACGAAAAACTACAAACTCGGTGAAGACGAAGAGGGCAACACGACGCTGGAAAGCAGCGAAGGCCTCTACGGCTACTACCTGAAATACGCTTATGGCGACTTCACGCCTTACAAGTATTTCAACGTGCGCTTCGGCCTGTTGCAGACCGCGTACATCGAACTGTACGACAACGCTTTCGGCTACCGTTACGTTGAAAAGTCCCCGGCCGATCTGTGGAAGTTCGACAGCTCCGCCGACAACGGCCTGGCGGCCTACGGCGCCTTCGGTCCCTACGCGGCTTACTACGTCGTGCTGCGCAACGGCGAAGGCTACAAGTCGCCGGAAGAAAACAAGGGCAAGGGCATTCAGGCGTCGTTGCAACTCACGCCCTTCCAGATGGTCGATGCGCTCAAGGGCCTGCAGTTGGTCGGCGCGGCGATGATGAACAACGACAATCCCAGCGATCCCGACGAAGACGTAATGGTGATCAACCTGCTGCTGGCCTACAAGTACATGTTCGGCGAAAGCTGGGGCATCAACATCGGCGGCGGTTACGATATGCGCCAGTGGATCTCCGACGACGAAGCGCTTAAAGACGCGGACGCCGATCAGATCACCGGCACGATTCTGCACGGCTACGGCGTGCTGTATATGCCCTACAACTTCGGACTGTTCGCGCGCTACGACATGTACGATCCGGACACCGAAAACGACGAAGACACCCACGGCTATCAGGACGAGCAGTCGATGCTGCTGGCCGGCGTCAGCTACGATCCGATCAAGAACCTGGCCTTCTCGCTGAACTACAAGACCATCATGTACACCGCCGAAGTGACCGACGACGAGGGCGAGGAAGTGACCAAATCCTCCGACTCTTTTGTCGGCGTCAATGCGATGGTGAAGTTTTAGCAAACGATGAATGCGGCGGGCGCATATCGGAAGCGCCCGCATTGAACAGCCTGAAATTGCGGCAAATTCCATTAGTAGCGGAAAGATAATCGTGCACTAACGGTTTGCTAACAAAAATAGCTGACTATTACAACGCACCCACACTGGCAGTATGCCAAGGAGTCTGGTTATGAAACGTATGAAGATGAGCGTGCTGATCGCCTTGGCGGCCGTGATGGTCATCGCGGTCGCGGCCGGCGTGGCCGTGGCGGCGAAAATGACCGTCAACGGCGCCGGCGCGAGTTTCCCCTATCCGGTCTATGCCCAATGGGCCTACAAGTATGAAAAACTGACCGAGATGCGCCTGAACTATCAGTCGATCGGTTCGGGCGGCGGCATTGCCCAGATCAAAGCCAAGACCGTCGACTTCGGTGCTTCCGACGCGCCTCTGAGCAAAAAGGAACTCGACGAAGCCGGCCTGATTCAGTTCCCGATGATCGTCGGCGGCGTCGTGGCCGTGATCAACGTCCCCGGCATCCAGACCGGCTCCCTGAAGATCTCCGCCGCGGTGCTCGGCGATATCTTCCTGGGCAAGATCACCAAGTGGAACGACGCGGCGATCGCGGCGATCAACCCCGGCGTCAAGCTGCCCGACATGGCCATCACGGTCGTGCATCGCGCCGACGGTTCGGGCACCACCTGGATCTTCACCAACTACCTCGAAAAAATCAGCAACACCTGGCGGCAGCGCGTGGGCTCCGGCAAGGTCGTTTCCTGGCCGACCGGCATCGGCGGCAAGGGCAACGAGGGCGTGGCCGCGTACGTGCAGCGCACCAAGGGCTCGATCGGCTACGTCGAGTTCGCCTATGCCCTGCAGAACAAACTCAACTATGTGCAGCTAGAAAACAAAGCCGGCAAATACGTTTCCCCGACCATCGAAACCTTCCAGGCGGCCACGGCCAATGCCGATTGGGCCAACGCCCCCGGTTTCTACATGGTGCTGACCGATCAGCCCGGCGACGATAGCTGGCCGATCACCGGCGCTTCGTTCATTCTCGTGCACAAAAACCAGAAAGATCCCGTGAAGGCGCTGGAGATGCTCAAATTCTTCGAATGGTCCTTCAACCACGGCCAGGACATCGCCAAAACGCTGCATTACGTGCCGCTGCCCGCGATCGTGATCAGCATGGTGGAAGATCTCTGGCGGCAGGAAATCCGCTTCAACGGCCAACGGATCTGGAAATAACGACAAAGCGGACGGGGCGGGAGGTGCGCATCCTTCCGCCCTCGCTGTTTTCTTCATGACGATACAATGAGTGAGCAAACGCAAACCAATCATAGTCAGCCCTGGTCCGATCGGATCTTTCGCGTCCTGGTGGCCGGCAGCGCGTTTTTAATTCTTGTTGTCATTCTCGGCCTGGTCCTGGAATTGAGATCGGAAGAGCGTCGTGTAGGGAAAGAGTGTAGATCTCGGTGGT
>CALBTQ010000406.1 GCA_937967875.1 uncultured Pseudomonadota bacterium | reverse complement strand
CCACCGAGATCTACACTCTTTCCCTACACGACGCTCTTCCGATCTCAGATTTTCGGGCCGGGTTTGCCCGAGCGCTTTGGCCATCACGGCGCGCGCGACACGATGATCTTCCAAACCGATTGCCCGTTTTATCCGTGTTCGCCGCGCTATTGCCGTGCGCCCGAGCGCTGGTGCATGGCGGCGATCGCGCCCGCGCAGGTCGCCGCGGCGATCTGCGAACGGGGGGCGTGGCGATGAAGCCGCTGTTTGTCGTCGTCGGCAACGCGCCGTACCGCAGCACGATTCTGACCAGCAAACAGATGGTCACCGCGCAGATCGCCAAACGGCATCCGACGTTGTACGTCGAACCGCCGCCGCTGACGCTCGATCCGCTGGTCAAACCGGCCGAACGCGGGCGCTACTTCGACTTCCGCCACGGCGTGCGCCGGACGGGCGAAGGCGAACCCTTCGTCGTTTGTCCGCCGCCTTTCCGGCAGGCGATGGACACGCGCTGGGCGTGGCTGGATCGCTTCAACCAACGGCAGTTGGGGCGGTTCATTCGCCGGCAACTGGCGCGCTTCGAGTACGACCGCCTGGTGCTGATTTCCTTCGTGTACAACGCCGCGCAGATCGCCGACGAGCTGCGGCCCGACCTGTTCGTTTACTACTGCATCGATCTGATGTCCGAGATCCGTATCCCTTACAGCAAGCCGGCGACGGTCGACCGCATCGAGCGCGAGACGATCCGCCGCGCCGACCTGGTCTTCGCCATTTCGCAGCCGTTGGCTGAGCGGGTGCGGCCGCTCAACGAGCGGGTCGTCTATGCGCCGCACGGCGTGCAGTACGATCTGTTCGCGCAGGCCGCGCAACCCGGACCGTTGCCCGACGACCTGAAGGCGATTGCGCCGCCGCGCATCGGCTTCGTGGGCGTGCTGGCGCACTGGCTCGATTACGAGTTGCTGATCGAACTGGCGCGGCTGCGACGTCATCTGCAATTCGTGTTCGTCGGGCCGGTCGGACCGCACGTCGATCCGGCGCCGCTGGCCGCCGAGCCCAACGTGCACCTGCTGGGCGAGCGCGAGCGCGAACGGGTCGTCGATTACCTGCGCGGCTGCGACGTGTGCCTGGTGCCGTTTCTGGTCAACGACCTGACGGTCAACTCCAATCCGCTGAAGGTGTACGATTATCTCGCCGCCGGGCGGCCGGTGGTGTCCACGCCGCTGCCCGAGGTCGGGCGCTTCAGTCCGCCGGTGCGCCTGGCCGCCGACGCGACGGGCTTCGCCGAAGCCCTCGACGATCTGCTGCGCACCTGGAGCGACGCCGAGCGGCAAGCGGCGATGTCGCTGGCCGCGACGCTTTCCTGGGACAAGCGCGTCGACGACGTGCTCAAAGCCGTGTTCATGCTGCTGGGAGCGAAAGAGTAACCGATCGCCACGCACATTTCCGGCAACCGCATGGAAACCTTTTGTCACGGAACGGCTCCCTCAAAAAAAAGGGCCGGCGCCAGGCCGACCCGTTGGGGGATTGTTTTCCCGCGTTTACGAAAACAGGAACTGTCCCTTTTTCGATCCTTCCAACTGCGGGATCTGGCCGTAATGGTAATGCTTGAGCGAGTGGCGCACGCGGCCGACGATCTGTTCGTAGGTCACCTTCGGACCCAGGTCGCGCAGCGCGTCGCAGAAGTAATAGGTGAAGGCGCCGTTGTATGTTCCGCCGATCAAAGCGTCGGCGGAGGTCTGGAAATCGGTGCAGGCCGCCAGCAGTGTATGATTCATCGTCTTTTTGCCGTTGGTGCGCAACAGGTGCCGGGTTGGCATCGTTTTGCGTTCGTCGACGCGGGCGATAATGTCGATCGGCGGCGGCGCGAAACGGCATATCACCTCGGGACCGGCTTCGACTTCTTCGCCCATCATGCGCGCCTGGGCGACACGGGTGAGCGGATGCGCCTTGGGACCGCCCGCGCCCCAGCCCGGAGAACGCAGGTCGGATGCGGGGGGCATCACGCCCAGGATGTCCCGCGTGCCGGAGCCCGAATGACAGCAGTCCAATAAGACCGTCAGGCGCGCTTGGGCCGGTTTTTTGTAGAACAGTTCGCTCAGTTCGTCGTCGACCAGATAGCCGGAGTTGTCTTTGAAGTCGATGTCGTAGAGGCAGATCAACTCGTCCAACTCGTCCTTCTCGTCACGGTGTTCTTCATCCTGAAGATTTTCGCGAATTTGCGAACCGTGACCGGAAAAATGGAAGACGATGTGATCTTTGGCGCTCAGGTTGGAAAACAGCCATTTGACGCGAGTGAGGATCATCTCCTTGGTGGCGCGATGGTCGGCCAGCAGGCTGATGTTTTCCGGCTGGAATTTGTACTGATTGATCAGAATGTCGCGCATGTTGGTGATGTCATTGATGCATCCGCGTAAATCATTGATGTATTTGTAATTGTTTATCCCAATCAACAATGCTTTATTGGCCATGGTACCCCCCTTAATTTTTGCCGGTTATTATGAAAATTCGCTCTGACGCATCGAGATAAATGCACACCTCTCCACATTTATGATGATATTGATTACCCCCCCAATATACCTATTTTGTAGTCACCGAAATTCTGTCTGTCAAGGCGTTGGAATGATGATTATTCCGCCTTATGAAGGAATGTAAGATAATTGACATGGCGCGCATTCTCTGTTTTCATCGTTCACGCGGGGAGAGGTTCGCTGCGGGTGGGAGGAAGGAATGAAGTATGTTCCGGTGAGCCTGTGCTGCGCCGTGGTGTTGGTTATGTTCACTTTGGCGCCGGGATGCAGTTGCATCGAGGATGCGGCGGAAGATGTAACCGAAGATGTCATCGACACGATCCTCGACGAGTTCTTCCCCGACGGCTTCGCCAACCTGGATCTGGACCCGATCATCGTCGATTACCCGGCCGACGGCGGCAAACCGGTCTGTGTGACCACCTCCATCGCCGATGAGCTGACCAAACTGGGCGCCGATGTGGGCCCGGAGGATTTCGAACAACTCTGGCTGTTCGTGGTGTATCAGACGTTCCGCGAGGCGTCGTGGTCGCCGGCCGAAGCCGAGGGCGTGGATTGCACCTCGTATTTCGCCAACGAGGACGGCGAAACAAATTTGGATTGGCCGACCATCGATGCGCCGGATAGCGACTGGTGGCACAACGCGGCCACCTATCACACGGCGCAGAAATTTCTCGCCCCGCATCTGCTGGATTGGGACAAAGAATTCCAGGCCTGCGTGCAATGCGATGAGGAAACCGACGAGCACTACTTCGAGTATCTCTTCCGCCTGCAGGTGATCACGGAAAAGCCGGAGGATTGAGCGATGAGGAAATACGTTCCGGCGGCCCTGTGTTGCGCCGTGGCGCTGATTGTTTCCGCGCTGGCGCCGGGCTGTTGTTGCTTGGAGGGCTTTGTGGAGGAAGGGGTCGAAACGTTTTTCGACGGCTTGATCGACTCACTGTTCCCCGACGGCGAAGGCAAACTCGTGCTGGACCCGATCGTGGTCGATTACCCGGCCAACGACGGCGAGGCGGTGTGCGTGACCACCTCCATCACCAACGAGCTGAACAAAATCGGCGCCGAGGTCGGTCCGGGCGATTGGGAGCGGCTCTGGCTGAACGAAGTGTTTCAATCCTACAGCGACGCCACGTGGTCGCCGTCCGAAGCCGAGGGCGTGAACTGCACCGTTTTCCTGGTGGATGAAAACGGCGAAGTCAACCTCGACTGGCCGACGATCGACCGGGATGATCGCCACTGGTTTCACAGCAACTTCACCCATCAGAAGGTGGAGGAGTTTTTCGAGCCGCACCTGCAGGATTGGGACATGGAGTTTCAGGCCTGCGTGCAGTGCGACGACGAAACCGACGAGCATCATTTCGAGTACCTGCTGATGTTGGAGGTCCTTGCCGAAAATACCGAGGACTAAGCGTTTTATTTATTCAAGATAACATGTTCCGCTCGTTGTCTATTCGTCGTTGAATAGCCTGGGCGTTTATGTCACAATCCCTGCACCCAACATG
>CALBTQ010000405.1 GCA_937967875.1 uncultured Pseudomonadota bacterium | reverse complement strand
ACCACCGAGATCTACACTCTTTCCCTACACGACGCTCTTCCGATCTGAACGGCGGAGAACGGCAACACGTAATCCGGGTTGAACAAGGCGCCGACCAGCGCGCCGGCGATCGCCGCGCCCATCGTGTTGGCGAAGGTGTTCAAAAACAGAATCGCCGTGATCGGCTGCTCGATGCGGTCGCGTAAATGCGACAGGCGCGCGCCCGACGACGAGCCCTGCGCGCGCAAGGCTTCGACGCGCGCCGGCGGCACGGCATACAACGCGGCTTCGCCCAGCGAACAGAAAAAGGATACGGCCAGCATCAGCAACACGACGGCCACGATCGTCAACATCATCGACTCCGGGTTGAGGGAAACGGTTATCTCTTTTGTTTATACACGCAACGCGACGACAAAAAAAAGGTCGTCCGCGAAGGACGACCTCGTTTATCCCGATCAAGGATCGAATTACTTTTTCGTTTTCGGGTACTGAATTTTAGTCAGCAGTTCGCCGTCCCAGGTCAGCTTGAGCGGTTCGCGCCGGGGGTATTTGTCGAAGGCGTAAGCGGCCAGCAGCGACAAGGCGACGCTGGGCTCGACCCAGGCCATCGCGTAGCGCGCCTTGCGGTCGACCTTGCCCCAGCTTTGCGCCTCGGCCAGCGTGCTCGAACTCAGGCCGCCGTCGGCGGTCACCGCCGTGGTCACCTGCAGCGCGTAATCGTGACCGCGCTCCTGCTTGAAGATGTAACCCATGACCACCGCGTCGTTGATGTAATTTTTCGGCACGCCGCCGGCCACATAGATCGCCGCGGTCTTGCGCGATTTGACGACCAGCTGCGTCAGCTCGTAGTTGTCCTGGATCGAATCGATGTGAATCGGCTCCTGCCCCAGTTTATGCATGCGGTGCCGGTGTTCGGTCAGGCCGATGCCGATCGAGCTGTCGTTGAGCGCGGGCGCGAACATCGGCACGCCGCACTTGTGGCAGGTGCGCACGATGGAATTTTCGTCGGTGAGCACCGAGCCGATGAAATCCAGGAACTGCCGGCTCGAATAGTTTCGGCGCTCCAGCTTGTCGGCCTGCTTGCCGACCCAGATGTCGGTGTCCCAGAACTTTTCCTCGTCGACGTAGGTGTCGTAGATGCGGTCGATGTACAGATCGCGCAACTCCACGTCGTCGGCGTTGGGCGAACCCTTGTAGTGCGCGAAGCCGCGCGCCTGGTAAATGTCCTGGTACAAAATCGCGCCGGTCGACACGACCGCGTCGACGTAGCCGCCGGCGATCAGTTCGCGAATGACGTTGCGCAGCCCCGCGGCAATCAGCGGACCGGCCAGGCCCAACAACACCGTGGGCCGCTTTTTATCGGTGTAGATGCCGTCGATCACTTCCGCGCAGCGCCCGATGTTGCGCGCCTGAATCGACATGCCCTTCATGGCCTCGACCAGTGAAGAGACTTTCATCCCTTTTTCCGGCGCCAGCGAGCGGATCTTCGTCTTGAGGATCTGCCGCTTTTTGGTGCGGATCTTTTTCGGAATAATCGGTTGGTAAATCATGTCTTCACCCATTTTCCAGGCCATGTAGTCATCCCCCTTTTCGTTTCACCTCCGACAAAAAGGGCGTCCTCGCGACGCCCTTTGGTGTGGCCGTCGTTATACGTTAAAAACAATCGGGTACGCAATTGGTATAGGCCAACCAACATCCGCGCTGGCAGGCGTAGTCGGTCAGGCCGTCGCAGCCGGCGGCGCACAGGTCGTACCCGGCGTAGCATTCCGACAAACAGTAACCGTCCCAGTTGCAGACGCCTTCGACGCAGTTGAAGTAGTTGCCGTCGCAGGCGGCGATGCATTCGGCGTTGGCGCCGCATCCTTCCAAGCAGGAGAAATACACGCTGGTGCAGCCGTCGGCTTCGTTGAGGCAGAAGATGAAGCCGTTGTAGGCCTGCGCCAGTTCCTGCATGTTCGACGCGTCGATCAATTCGGTGTTGAACGTGCCGAAGCACAGTTCCTCGGTATTGCAGGCCGGATCGACATCGTCGTCATCGTCATCGTCATCGTCGACGCCCGTGTCGTCGTCGTCATCGTCGTCGTCATCGAGCATGCTGTCATCATCGTCGTCATCGTCGTCGTCATCGTCGTCGTCATCGTCATCGTCGTCATCGTCGTCGTCGCACGAGCAGGCGACGGTCAACGAAAACGCCATCACCAAGGCCGTCAACACGGTCAGTAAAAACAGAAAACGTGACATGAATCTTCCCTCCCCGAAAAAATGTCGCGTAAATCGGCGAACGCTTATAGACCCAGCAGCATCGCCGCGCCCTGACTCGCCAGTTCCAGCAGGCGGCCCGGAGCGATGCCCAGCAGCAAGGTTAGCACGCCGGTCACCGCCAGCGCCACCCGGCCGGGCCAATCGAGCGCGGAGGCTTCGACAGCCGGCGCGCCTTCGGCCGCTTCGGTCATGTACATCAGGTAGACCACGCGGATGTAGTAGTAAACCGACAGCGCGCTGGTGAGCACGCCGATGACGACCAGGTCGATCAGGTTGGCTTTCACCGCGGCGGAGAACAACGCAAACTTGCCGGGGAAGCCGATCAGCGGCGGAATGCCCGCGAGCGAAACCAGGAAGATGGTCAGGCAGGCGGCCAGCCACGGATGCCGCCGGGCGAGACCGCGATAGCCGTCAAGGCAGTCGGCGTCGGCGGCGCGATGCGACAGGTGCGCGACGATCGCGAAGGCTCCGACGGTCATGAGCGTGTAGGCCAACAGGTAGAACAACACCGCGCCCGCCCCGGCCTGCTCCTGGCGGATCATCGCGACCACGCCGACCAACAGGTAGCCCGCGTGGGCGATCGACGAATAGGCCAACAGCCGTTTGAGGTGATTCTGCACCAGCGCGGCGACGTTGCCGAAAACCATCGTAGCGATGGCCATGTAGTACAGCACGTAGGCCCACTCGACGCGCAGCGGTTCGAGCGCGACGACCAGCACGCGCAGCAGCGTGGCGAAGGCGGCCGCTTTGACCGCCGCGGCCATGAAGCCGCTGACCGGTCCGGGCGCTCCCTGATAAACGTCGGGCGTCCACACATGGAAGGGGAACGCGGCGATCTTGAAGCCGAAGCCGACCAGCAACAACGCCATGCCGGCCAGCAGCAGCGTCGATTTTTGCGCGCCGGCGATGTCGGCCAGGTGCGTCGAGCCGGTCGCGCCGAACAGCAGCGCGACGCCGTAGAGCAAAAAGCCGGTCGCGAACGCGCCCAGCAGGAAATACTTCAGCGCGCTTTCGCCCGATTCGTCGCGGCGGCGCAGGAAGCCGCACAGCACGTACAGGCTGATGGACATGATCTCCAGCCCGATGAAGATCATCAGCAGGTCGGCCGCGCCGACCATGACCATGCCGCCGAACACCGCGCCCAGCAGCAGCACGTAATATTCGCCGTGGTCCTCGTCGACCGCGACCAGGTAGTTCCACGCCGACAGCACGCTCAGCGCGCCGGCCGTGCACAGCACGCCCATGGCAAACAACGCGAAGCGATCCAGCACGATCATCCCGGAGAAGCCCTCGGCGGCGGTCGCGCCGTTCCAGCGCAGCGTGATGAAGATCAGCGTGATCAACAGCGTGAGCAGCGCGAGCGTCGGCGACAGGCGGCGCACCTGACGGGCCGTCTGGCGCGGGGCGAGGATCTCGACCAGCAGCACCATGACCATGCCGTAGAGAATCAGGATCGGCGGTGAAAACAGGTTGAAGGCCATGTCGGTCATCGGGCGCAACCTCCTACTCGACGACGAAATCCGGACCGGCGCCGATCTCGCGCTCCGCTGCGGAAGGCAGCGCGCTTTCGACCTGCGCGGTCGCGGTGAAATTCATTTGCGTCAGCCAGTGATCGATGCTCGGCTCCATCTTGCGCAGGAACGTCTGCGGGTAGAAGCCGATCCAGAAAATGAACACCATGATCGGCAGCAGGTACGCCCACTCGCGCTTGTTCAGGTCGGGCAGATTTCGATTCGCCTCGTGCTTGACCGCGCCGAAGAAAACCCGCTGCACCATCCAGAGCATGTAGCACGCGGCGAGAATCACCCCGCTGGTGGCCACGACGGTCAGCACGCGGTGATGTTCGAACGCGCCCAGGAGCACGAGGAACTCGCCGATGAAGCCGTTGGTGCCCGGCAGGCCGACCGAGGAAAGCGTGGTGATCATGAAGATCGTCGCGAAGGCGGGCATCACGCGGGCGATGCCGCCGAAATCGGCGATCATCCGGGTGTGCCGGCGCTCGTAGAGCACGCCGACCAGAAGGAAGAGCGCGCCGGTGGACAACCCGTGGTTGACCATCTGCAACACGCCGCCCGCCGCGCCCTGCGCGTTGAAGGCGAACAGGCCGAGCATGACGAAGCCCAGGTGGCTGACCGAGCTGTAGGCGACGAGTTTTTTCACGTCCTTTTGCACCATGGCGACCAGCGCGCCGTAGACGATGCCGATCACCGCCAGCGCCGCCAGCAGCGGGGCCAGCGTGCGCGCCGCTTCCGGATACAACGGCATGGCGAAACGGACGAAGCCGTAGGTGCCCATCTTCAGCAACACGCCGGCGAGGATCACCGATCCGGCGGTGGGCGCCTCGACGTGCGCGTCGGGCAGCCAGGTGTGGAAGGGGAACATCGGCACTTTGATTGCGAAGGCCAGCGCGAAGGCGAGGAAGCACCAGATCTGCAAATGCGGCGCCACGCCCGCCTGGTACCAGTTGAACAGGTCGAAGCCGCGCTCGGCGGCGGGCAACTGGAAGTAGGTGACCATGATCGCCACGAGCATGAGCACCGAGCCGACCATGGTGTACAGGAAAAATTTCACCGCGGCGTAAATGCGGCGCGGCCCGCCCCAGACGCCGATGATCAGATACATCGGCACGAGCATCGTTTCCCAGAACAGATAGAAGATGAACACGTCCAACGCGCAGAAGGTGCCGATCATCGCCGCTTCCAGCAGCAGGAAGCTGACCAGGTAGGCTTTGACGCGATCGGTGATGTAACGCCACGAGGCCAGGATGCACAGCGGCGTGAGGAAGGTCGTCAGCAGCACCAAAAACAGGCTGATGCCGTCCACGCCCACCGCGTAGCGCACGCCCCACGCGGGAATCCACTCGATCGGCTTTTCCAGCAGCCACAGCGCGGTCGCGGGCTTGTAGAGGAAGTACAACGGCAGGCTGAGCGCGAACACGATCAGCGAACCGATCAGCGCCAGCCGCCGCAGCAGTTCCTCCTTGTCGCGCGGCACAAACAACAGCAGCCCCGCGAAAATCGCCGGCAGAAAAATCACCAGACTAATCAATCGAAACGACATCGGAGCGTTTCCCCTCTCGGTTTATCCACGCAACAGGACGAGGCCGACGACCAGCACCGCGCCGAGCAGAATCGTCAGCGCGTAGCCGTACACGCGGCCGTTTTGCAGCCTGACGAACGTCCGCCCGCCGGCCTTGGCCAACCAGGCCGTGCCGTTGACCGCGCCGTCGATGATCCAGGTGTCGACGAACCCCCACAGGAAGTTGGTCGACACGCGCTTGAGCGGATTGATCACGGCCCGTTCGTTGAACTCGTCGACGTAATACTTATTGAACACCGTGCGGTGCAGCTTGGGATGCCGCGCCACGAAGTCGGCGGGCGCCTCGGTCTTCTTGCGATAGAACAGCCAGGCCAGGAAGATGCCCAGCGCGGCCACGCTCACCGAGGCGATCATCAGGCCCATCTCCAGCGACGCCGGCGCGTGATGGGCACCGCCGTGCGCGCCGTGAGCCACCAGCGGTTCGAGCCATTTTTCGAAATGCGCGCCGCCGCCCAGGACGTGCGGAATGCCGATCAACCCGCCGCCGACGCTCAGCAGCGCCAGAATCAGCAACGGCAGGGTCATCGTTTTGGGGCTTTCATGCACGTGTTCCTCGACGTGGGGGTCCATGCGGCTTTCGCCGAAGAAGGCGAGGAACACGGCGCGGAACATGTAGAAGGCGGTCATGCCGGCGGTGAGCAGGCCCAAGCCGTAGATGGCGACGTTCCACGCAGTCGGCACGCCGGCCAGATGCGTGGAGAAAGCCTTCCACAGAATTTCGTCCTTCGAGAAAAAGCCGGACAGCGGCGGCAGGCCGCTGATGGCCAGCGTGGCGATGAGGAACGTCCAGAAGGTCGCGGGCATGTACTTTTTCAGCCCGCCCATTTTGTAAACGTCCAGCTCGCCCTGCAGCGCGTGCATCACCGAGCCCGCGCCGAGGAACAGCAGCGCCTTGAAGAACGCGTGGGTCATCAAGTGGAACACGCCGGCCGCGTACGCGCCGATGCCCACGCCCACGAACATGTAGCCGAGCTGGCTGATCGTCGAGTAGGCCAGGATGCGCTTGATGTCGCGCTGCGCGAAGGCGATCGTCGCGGCGTAAAAGGCCGTCAGGCAGCCGACGGTGACGACCACCGCCTGCGCCAGCGGCGCGAGGTCGAACAGGAAATGCGCGCGGGCGATCATATAGACGCCGGCGGTGACCATCGTCGCGGCGTGGATCAACGCGCTGACCGGGGTCGGACCTTCCATCGCGTCGGGCAACCAGAAGTACAGCGGGATCTGCGCGCTCTTGCCGGTCGCGCCCAGGAACAGCAGCAGGCAGATCGTCAGGATCACGCCCGTGCCGGCGGTGGCCGCCTGCTTGGCGACGCCCTCGAATTCCAGCGTGCCGAAGTTGTAGAAAACCAAAAACATCGCCAGCAAAAAGCCGAAGTCGCCGATGCGATTGACGACGAAGGCTTTCTTGCCGGCGTCGGCCGCGCTCTTTTTCTCGTAGAAGTAGCCGATCAGCAGATAGGAACAAAGCCCGACGCCCTCCCAACCGATGAACATCAGCAGGAAGCTGTCGCCGAGCACCAGCAACAACATCGCGAACACGAATAGGTTCATGTACGTGAAGAACCGGCGGAAGCCCCGGTCGCCGTGCATGTAACCGATCGAGTACACGTGAATCAAAAAGCCCACGCCGCTCACGACCAGCACCATCACCGCGGAGAGTTGATCGAAGGCGAAGGAGAATTTCACTTCCAGCGGACCGGCGGCGATCCAGGTGTACAGCTCGTTGACCAGCCGCCGCGATTCGGGCGGCAGGCCCAGCAATTCGAAGAAAGCGAACAGGCCCAGCAGGAAACTGCCCAGCACGGTGAGCGAGCCGATCACGCCGGTCAGCTTTTCGTTGTTCGGCCACAATTTGACGCTGACCAGGCCGTTGAGGATCACGCCGATCAGCGGCAGCAGCGGAATCAGAAACAGCCAATCTCCCATCGGGCGCTCCCTAGCCTTTGAGGATGTTGAAGTTGGCGACGTCGATGGTCGCTTTGCGCCGGTACAGGGCGATGAAGATCGCGAGGCCGACGGCGGCTTCGGCCGCGGCGACGGCCATGATGAACATGACGAAGATCGGTCCGTCGACAACCTGCAAATGGCCCGACAGGCCGATCAGCGTGAGGTTCACCGCGTTAAGCATCAGTTCGATGCACATGAACATGATGATCGCGTTGCGCCGCACCAGCACGCCGAAGGCGCCGATGGAAAACAGCAGCGCGCCGATCAACAACGGATAGCTGACGGGAATCATGCCTGCCCTCCTTGCTCGTCGCCGGCGGGCGGCGCGATCGTCTCGTCGGCGTGCGGGGCGTCAATCGCCGCCGCCGTGCCGTGCGGCCGCCGGGTCAGCACCACCGCGCCGACGATGGCCACCAGCAACAGCACGCTGGCCACTTCGAAGGGCAGCAGGTATTTGCTGAACAGAGCCTTGCCCAGCGTCGCGGGCGACGCGATTTCGGCCAGACTCGCGCCGGCGGGCGCGGCCAGGTCGCCCAGGCCCTGCACGGCGACGATCGCCAGTTCGACGGCCAGCGCCGCGCCGACGATCAGCGCGGCGAGCTTCTGCGGCATCGTCCAGAATTTGCCGAGACCCCGCCCCGGTTCGCGCAACGCCAGCAGCATGATGGTGAAAACCACCAGAATCAGAATCGCGCCGGCGTAAACGATGATCTGGATCATCGCCAGAAACGGCGAACCGTGCAGGATGTACAGCGCCGCCACGCACATGAAGGTGAACAACAGGCTGATGGCGCTGTTGACCGGGTTCTTCTGGGCCACGACGTTCACGCCGCCGGCCAGCACGCCCAGCCCGAAGAAAATGTAGATGAGGTGATACGCGATCATCCCGCCTTCTCCTCGCCTTGCGCCTTGTCGCGCAGGGCGTTTTTGTCGTAGAGCAGCTTGCGCTTGTCGAGCACGGCCAGTTCGTGCTCCTGGGTGAGCACGATCGCGTCGAAGGGACAGACCTCGGCGCAGAAGCCGCAGTAGACGCAGCGGCCGACTTCGATCTCGTAGACCTCGGGCCAGCGCGTGCCGTCGGGCTTCTCGCCGGGTTCGATGAAAATGCAGTGCGACGGGCAGACCGCCGCGCACAGCCCGCAGGCCACGCAGCGCAGCGAACCGTCGTCGTTGGTCACCAGCCGGTGCCGGCCGCGGTAGCGGGGCGCGATGGGCCGGCGCACTTCCGGATACTGGTAGGTCACGGGCTTTTTAAAGTAGTACTTGAACGTGGTCGCCAGGCCCGTGAGCAAGTCGGTGAGGAAAAATTTCGCTAACCCTTTCAACGGCGCACTCCCTTATCCGAAATAGCCGATGCCGAAATGCTGACCCAGGTAGATCAACACCCCGGCGACGAACAGGTTGCCCAGGGCGATCGGGAAAAAGACCTTCCAACCGTAGCCCATCAATTGGTCGTAACGCGGCCGGGGGAAGGTCCAGCGGATCCAAACCAGCGAGGCGACCAGGAGCATCGTCTTGATCGCGAACCAGACGATCCCCAACCAGGGGGCCAGCCACGCGGGAATTCCCACGTCGACGAAGGGCAGACCCTGCCAGCCGCCGAGGTAGAAGGTGACGATCAACGCGCTGATCGTAATCAGGTTGCCGTACTCGGCGACGAAGAAGGCGCCGAACTTCATCGAGCTGTACTCGGTGTGATAGCCGCCGACCAACTCCTGCTCGGCCTCGACCATGTCGAAGGGCGCGCGGTTGGATTCGGCGAGCATCGCCATCAGGAAAATGACGAAACCGACCGGCCCCCAAGGCAGGCGGAAGACATTCCACACGTCGTGCTGCGCCACGACGATCTCATGCAGGCTCAGGCTCGACGCGCTCATGATCACCGGCATGATCGACAGACCCATGGCGATCTCGTAGGAGATCATCTGCGCGCCGGCGCGCATGCCGCCCAGCAGCGAGTACTTGCTGTTGCCCGCCCAGCCGCCCAGCAGCACGCTGTATACGGCGATCGAGCTGACGGCGAACACGAAGAGCACCGCTACGTTCAGGTCGGCCATCGAAAACTTGTTCCAGGCCGGATTGTCGGTGCTCAGGTACGAGGGCACTTCCGGCCCGAAGGGCACCATGGCGACGAACAACAGCGCGGTGGACACCGAGATGATCGGCGCGAGGTAGTACAAAAATTTCTCGGCGCGGTCGGTGACGATGTCTTCCTTGAAGAAGAGTTTGACCGCGTCGGCGATCGGCTGCAGCAAGCCGAAAGGGCCCGCCCGGTTGGGTCCCACGCGGTTTTGGATCGGAGCGACCACCCGCCGCTCGAACAGCGTGTTCCAGGCGGTGGCGGCCAGGAACAGGGCCATCACCACCAGGATTTTCGCCAGGGCGATGAGCAAACTAATCAACACCGTTGCCTCTCCCGTTGCCCGCGAACGCCGCGGGCGCGTTTATGCGTCGCCGTTTTCGCCGCGCAGCGTGCGGCGGATTTCCCGAATCACTTCCGGGTGCGCCAGGGTCAGTTCGCCGATGCGCCGCCGCAGCGGCCGCGTATCGACCTCGCGCCGCACCAGCGAACCGTCGACGCCGATGCGTTCGTAGCGGTACACCCACTCGACCTCGGGCGCGCCCATGATCAGCGAGATCACCGCTTCGGTCAGGTCGCCCAACGGCTTGCGGTCCGGATGATCCAGCCGCATGTCGCCGCGCAGGAACGTGCCGCCTTCGGGCCGGTTCTCGATGATCACCCGGCCGTCGGCCTCGCGGCAGCTGCGCACGAACAACGACAGGCCCAAACCCAGTTCGTCGGTGTCGGCGCCGGCGGCATCGGGCCGCGAGAACCGCGCGACGGCCGAAGGCGAAATGCCCTTGCCGTCGTCGGTCACCTCGATCGTCAGCCGGTTGAACGAGCGGTCCTCCTCGACGACGATCTCGATCAGCGTCGCGCCCGCCCGCAGGCTGTTTTCGGCCAATTCCAGAATGTGCAGGCTCAGTTCTTCCATGTGCGTTTACTTGTCCACGTCGGCCAGACAGATGTCGATCGTGCCGACCAGCGTGACCATGTCGGCCAGGAAACGACCCGGCGCCATGCGCACCATGCTCTGCAAATTCGAAAAACTGGGCACGCGGATTTTCATCCGGTACGGCTTGGGGCCGCCATCGCTGACCAGGTAAAAACCCAACTCGCCCTTGGGCGCTTCCGAGGGGAAGTAGATTTCGCCTTTGGGCGTATCGAACCCTTCCAGCACGAGGTGGAAGTGATGGATCAACGCTTCGATCTTCGTGCCCACGTCGACCTTGGGCGGCGGCGCGATGCGCGGAATGTCGGCCATGATCGGCCCGTCTTCGAGGCGATCGAGCGCCTGCTCGACGATGCGCACGCTCTGCCGCATCTCCTGCATGCGCACCAGGTAGCGGTCGTAGGTGTCGCCGGTTTCGCCCAACGGAATCAGAAAATCGTAGTTCTCGTAGCCGCCGTAGGGCAGCACGCGCCGCACGTCGTACTCGACGCCGCTGCCGCGCGCCATCGGTCCCGATAGCCCCCATTCGTAAACATCGGCCTCGCTGAGCGTGCCGACGTTCTTGGTGCGCGCCTGCCAGATGCGGTTGTTGGTCAGCAGCCGCTCGTACTCGTCGACGCGCTTGGGCATCTCCTTGCAGAAGGCGCGGCACTTGTCGATCCACCCGGCGGGCAGATCCTGGCTGACGCCGCCGACGCGCGGATAGGAGACGGTCATGCGCTGACCGCAGACGTCTTCGAACAGTTCGTAGATCCATTCGCGCTCGCGGAAAGCGTAGATGAACACGGTTACCGCGCCGATGTCGCCGGCGTGCGAACCGAGCCAGATCAAATGCCCGCCGATGCGGCTGAGCTCAGCCATGATGATGCGGATCGTCGCGGCGCGCGCCGGGATTTCGCTCTCGATGCCCAGCAGGCGCTCGACGGCCCAGGTGTAGCCGAGGTTGCAATTCATGCAGGCGGTGTAGTCGAGGCGGTCGGTCAGCGGCAGAATCTGGTGGTAGGTCAGCCCTTCAGCCAGCTTCTCGATGCCGCGGTGCAGGTAGCCGATCACCGGTTTGGCCGCCACGACCCGTTCGCCGTCCAGATCCAGCACGATGCGCAACACGCCGTGGGTCGACGGATGCTGCGGGCCCATGTTCAAGGTCATGTAGCGTGATTCGGCCATGCCTAATCCTCATAACCCCGGGTGGGGAACTCTTTGCGCAACGGATGAAAGTCGGCGTCCTCTTCCAGGAAGATGCGCCGCGGGTCCGGGTGCCCGGCGAAGACGATGCCCAGCATGTCGAAGGCTTCGCGCTCGTGCCAGTTGGCCGCCGTCCAGAAAGCCGCGAGGCTGGGCACGGTCGGCGGATCGCCGGCGGCGCGCACCTTGACGCGAATCTGCCGCGCCAGGTGCATCGAGGTCAGGTGCACGACGACCTCGAAGGGCTGCGGCTCGTCCGGGTAATGCACGCCGGTCAGATCGCTGAGCATGGCGAACTGCAGCGACGGTTCCTCGCGCAGCGTCTTGATCGAGACGACGTAGGCGTCGTTGGCCACGGCGATCACCGGCATGCCGGCCAGGTCGGTCGCGACCGTCGCGCCGGGCAGCAGGTCGGCCAGTTTGACTTTCAACTCTTCGTTGGTGATGCGTTGTTCGCTCATCGCGGCCTCACGCGCGTTTCTTGATCGAGTCGTGTTTCACTTTTTTATCCAGCAGTTCGAGGATGCCGTACAGCAACGCCTCGGGCCGCGGCGGGCAGCCGGGCACGAACACGTCGACCGGCACGATTTTATCCACGCCCTGCACCACCGCGTAACTCTGGAAGATGCCGCCCGTGCTCGCACAGGCGCCCATGGCCAACACCCACTTGGGTTCGGGCATCTGGTCGTAGATCTTGCGCAGCACCGGGGCCATTTTCTTGGTCAGCGTGCCCGCGACGATCATCAAATCTGCCTGACGCGGGCTGGCGCGGAAAATCTCCATGCCGAAGCGCGAGATGTCGTAGTGGGCCATGGCCGCGCCCATCATCTCCAGGGCGCAGCAGGCCAGGCCGAAGGTCACCGGCCAGGTCGAGTAGGTGCGCGCCCAGTTGACCAGGCTATCGACGGTCGTGGTCAGTACGCCGTCGGGGATTTTTTGCTCTATTCCCATTCCAACGCTCCCTTGCGCCAGACGTAGAGGTAGCCGACGAGCAAAATGAGCACGAAGACAACCATCTCCGCCAGTCCGAACAGGCCGAAGTCTTTGTTGAGGTCCTTAAAGATAACCGCCCAGGGGTAGAAAAAGACGACCTCGATGTCGAAGAGGATGAACAGCATGCCGATGACGTAATACTTCATCGGGAATTTACCGCGGGCGTCGCCGACCAGGGGCACGCCGCACTCGTAGGGACTGAGTTTTTCGGCGGTGTCCTTGCGCGGCCCGATCAGGCGCGAAAGACCCACGATGCCGCCGGCGGCGATCGCGATAACCAGCAACAAATAAAAGAAGATCGGCAGGAAATCACCAGGCATGTGCCACACCCCACGCTGTATCGATTTGCGCCTGATATTAACATCCAAGCCGGTCCTGTCAACACAGGCCGCCCCGGACCGCCGCCCCCCGGACGGCGTTGCCTAACATTGCTTGACGCATCACTTTTTTTCAAGGGGTCGGGAAAAAATTCGTCCGCCGCGCGCCGGTTGGTTATCCCTATGTCCGGTTTGCCGACGACCGCCGGTTCGTGGCAGACTGTCCGCAGATGATCGCGGATATTGAAACCCCAAACCATAGGAGTTCCCCATGTCGGATAAAACCACCAAACTGTTGCTTCTGTTGATCGCCATCGGCTTGCTGCTCAACGCGGCGGGTATGTTCTACAGCGCCATCGTGACACCGGCCTACGCGGCCGACAGTCGCGTCTATCTGGATGGCGGCAACATCAAGGTGCAGCTCGACCAGCCGATCCGCGTCCGTTTGGACGACAACGTCAAGGTAACGCTGGACCGTATGAGCATCACCGACACCATTCGGATCTCGATTCCGGACGAAGTGAAGGTCAGAAATCAGTAGGCGCCTTGCGCTTTTGCATTTGCCCCCACGCGGCTGGTAGGATGACGCGCAAAGGACGGAGGTTCGTTCGGTGAAGTGGATTAAAAGTTTCTACCTGCATCCGTGGGTGAACCGGTTCAACCTGCTGTACCTGACCGCGGGCGCTCTGGCCACGGCGACGGTGCCGGTAGACAACATCGGCTGGTTCGTGCTGGCGGGCGAAGCGCTGTACCTACTGGTGCGCGGCGCGTTGGACCGCAGCGACAGGCCGGAATTCCAAATGCGCCGGCTGCCGATTCGCGCACGGCTGCGCTACTTGAAAATCTGGAACATCGCCGAGCGGATGAAACGCGACCTGGATTCCAACCTGCATTTCGCCGCCGGGCTGACCGCCAGCGTCGGGCAGGTCGACCGGCTGCGGCACAGCTTCCTCGATCTGCTGCTGCTGCATCAGCGCATCGTGCAGTACACGCGCTGGCAGCAGACCAACTACCCGGATAAAATCGCCCAGCTCAACCGCGAGATCGCCCTGGCGAACGATCCGACCCAACGCGAGGTGCTGCAATCGAACCGGCAGCTGCTGGAAAAGCGGCAGAAGGTCTACCAGGATCTCATGCAGCGCAGCAAGACCATCGAGGCGCGGCTGGACACCATCGAAAATTCGCTGCAACTGCTCAGCGAGGTCGGCATCGGGCTGATCGACCCGGCCGAGGTGAGCCAGCAGGTGCAGGTTATCCTGACCAACGTCGAGGACGCGGAAACCTTCGTCAACGAAATGGCCGAGGTCGTGCTGCCCCTGCGCGTGAGGGAGTAGCGTGGCGCGCCTGCTGCTGCGCGTGTGGAAATTCTGCGGCCGTTAGATCGGAAGAGCACACGTCTGAACTCCAGTCACCGAATACGATC
>CALBTQ010000404.1 GCA_937967875.1 uncultured Pseudomonadota bacterium | reverse complement strand
GCGCCCACCGAGATCTACACTCTTTCCCTACACGACGCTCTTCCGATCTCGTTGTACCGCATGGGGCGCGGCGGTTTCTGGAAGGTACTGATGACCAGCGACTCGTTCGGCGCGTTCGTGCGTCGCTATCGCGCGCTGCGGCGGATCGTCGAACTGGACGCGGAACTGCTGGCGCGGCACCGGGTGGAGATCATCGCGTTGCGCGAGCGGCGGGCGCGGTTGCTGCGGCAGCAGGCGGAGTTGACTTCGCTGATTCAGCGCGAGAAGGACGCGGCGCTGGAGGTCGAGGTCGAAAAGCGCAAGCGGGTGTTCGTGCTCGAGACCATTCAACAGGACAAATACCTCGCTCTGCGCCTGACGCGCGAGTTGGAGCAGCAGGACGCGGCGCTGCGCAGCCGGATCGAGCAACTGCCCTCGCCGCCGCCTCCGCCGACGCCGGCCGGGCCGTTGCGGCTTGACTTCGCGGGGCTCAAAGGGTATCTAGCAAAGCCTGTCTCGGGCCCGATCGTCGAGCGCTACGGCGTGCGCATTCACGAGCAATTCGGCACGCAAACCCGCTCCAACGGGATCGAAATCGCCGCGACGCTGGGCGAGCCGGTACGCTGCGTGGCGGACGGAACGGTGCGTTTTATCGGCGAATTCATCGGCTACGGCCGGGTGGTGATCGTCGACCACGGCGACCGCTACCACACGTTGTACGCGCATCTGGCCGGCTTCCAGGTCGCCAAAGGCGACGTGGTGCGACAGGGCCAGATTTTGGGAACCGTCGGCGCCTCTGGATTGTCTGATCGTCCGACCTTACATTTTGAAGTGCGATATAAAGGAGCGGCGATCGATCCGATGGGGTGGTTGGCGACTCCTTAATACTGGAGGAAGCAATGCTCCGCACGAAAAAGTTATTGATTCTGCTGGTGCTGATCGCGGTCATCGGCGGCACGTTCGCCGCGGCCGGCGCGGTGCAATCGTTCGCCCGCGACATGGCCGGTCCGATGAAGATTTTCACCGATGCGCTGGCCATCGTGTACAGCAAGTACGTCGAAGAGGTTTCGGCGACCGACCTGATCTACAACGCGCTGGACGGAATGCTCAGCAAGCTGGATCCGCACAGCGGCTTCATGCGGCCCGAGATGATGCGCGAAATGGCGCTGGACACGCGCGGCAAGTTCGGCGGCCTGGGCATCGAGATCACCACGCGCGACGATTTCATTTTCGTGATCAGCCCGATCGACGACACGCCCGCGGCCGAAGCCGGCCTGCAGCCGGGCGATTTCATCGTCAAGATCGACGGACAGTCGACGCGCGGAATGTCGCTGACCGACGCGGTGAAGCTGCTGCGCGGCCCGGCCGGCGATCCGATCAAGATCCACGTATGGCGCAAGGCGTGGGCGCAGCCGCGCGAGATCGAACTGGTGCGGGCGATCATCGAGGTCAAGACCGTCAAGAAGAAGGATCTCGAACCCGGCTACGGCTACCTGAAGATTTCGCAGTTCAACGCCAACACGACCGCCAACCTCAAACCGGCCCTGAAGGAGATGACCAAGATGGAAGGCGGGCTCAAGGGGCTGGTGCTGGACCTGCGCAACAACCCGGGCGGCCTGCTGGACCAGGCGATTCAGGTGAGCGACCTGTTCGTCGACAGCGGGTTGATCGTATTCACGCGCGGTCGGTCGGAAAGCAACAACTTCAGCGCGGCGGCGACCAAGGCCGGCACGTTCAAGGATTTCCCGATCGTGGTGCTGATCAACGCGGGTTCGGCGAGCGCCTCGGAGATCGTCGCCGGTTGTCTGCAGGACCATCATCGCGCGCTGATCGTCGGCGAGCGTTCGTTCGGCAAGGGCTCGGTGCAGACGGTCATCCCGATGCCCGACGGCAGCGGCATGCGCCTGACCACGGCCAAGTATTTCACGCCCGCGGGGCGCGACATTCAGGCCAAGGGCATCGAGCCGGACTTCGTGGTGGACGGCGATCCGCTGGCGGGCCTGGAGGAAAGCCGGCGCGAATGGCTGCGCGAGGCCGACCTCGACCGGCACCTGCGCAACAACGAGGAAGAGGATCGGCCCGTGCCGCCGGTGGATGACGAAGCGTCGCCGCCGAGCGAGGGCGATCAGCCGCAAAACAAGCAGGCGCAGGATCCGCAGTTGGAGATGGCCCTGCGTATTTTGAAAGCCTGGCCGGCGTTCGTGCAGTCGGCCGTCGATAAACCAGAGTGAGGTAGATGCTCGACCGGCGCCGGTCCACCCCGTTCGATCGCCTGGGCAGATGGTTGTTGACGCTGCCTCCGGCCACCCGTTTCGGCGTGGCCGTCGCCGGATTGTTGTTGTTTCTCGCCTTGTCGAGTCTGTTGCTGGTGCGGATACGCGCCGGGATGCTGGGCGGACCCGCGGTCGCCGAAACGGCCGAAGCGAACGGCGCGCGCACCGTGGGCATCGAGCCGTTTAACGAGCGCGTCGAGCGCGTCACCGACATCGCCATGCGCTGCTTCCTCGAATGCGAGCTGTCCAAGCGGCATTTCATCACCGATTACGAACTGCCCAAGGAATTCGGCCGGTTGCGTTTCAACTACCGTTACTGGGAAGTGTGGGTGCCCGAGGATTTCGAATTCAAGCGGGTGCTCGACCTGTTCCGGCAGCACGTGGAACGCAAGGCGCAGAACGTGACGATCAACGAAAAGACGATGGACGCGAAAACGTTCCTGCTCACCGCGAGCGTCGACGGGCTGGACACGCACTCCTTCCTGTTCACCAAGGCGGCGGCCGAGGCGCCCGACGGCGCGAGGGTGCTGTTGGCCTACGTGCCCGACGACAAGCAGAAGATCGACATCGACGCGCTGCCCACGGTCGATTACAAGGGCGCGCCGCGCGTAGCGATCATCATCGACGACATCGGCTACCGCGACGCGATCGACCGGCTGTTTTTGACGCTGCCGGGCAAGGTGACCTTCAGCGTGCTGCCCTACGGCCCCAGCGGGCGGCAGATGGCCAAGGACGCGCACGACAAGGGCTGCGACATCATGCTGCACATGCCGATGGAGCCGATCAGTTATCCCAAGGACGATCCGGGGCAGGGCAAGCTGCTGGTGACCATGGCCGACGCGGACATCCGCAGCCGTGTCGAGCAGAATCTCAAACAGATTCCGCACATCGTGGGCGTGAACAACCACATGGGCAGCAAGTTCACCGCCGACGCGGGCAAGATGCGCGTGGCGCTCGAAGGCGTGCAGCAGCGCGGCCTGTTTTTCGTCGACTCGGTGACCATCGGGCGCTCGGTGGCCTTCCGCGTGGCGAAGGAAAAGGGCTTGCGGGCGGCGGCGCGCAACCTGTTCCTCGATCACAGCCCCGATTACGAGTCGATCTGCCGGCAGGTGGATCTGGCCGGGCGCATCGCCAAGGCGCAGGGCACGGCGATCGCCATCGGGCATCCGTTCCAGAATACCTTTCAGGCGCTCAAGGACCGCATGCCCGAGGTGATGCGCCAAGGCGTGCAGTTCGTGCGCATCAGCGAAGTGGTGCGGTAAGGGCGCGTCGACCCCCCTGGATGTCGGTTATCATTTTATAATGGTATAGAGAGACATCCATTTCACTTCCCTGGACGATCGGACATGAAACGCCGGAAGTATTTAACGATCGCGCTGTTGCTCATCCTGGGCGGCGTGCTCGCCTACGTTTTCCTCCACGATCGCGACGAACCGACGAACGACGCGGCGGTCGATTATCCGGTCAAGCCGAAGCTGAAGCGGCCGGTGCGCAAAAACGCAGCGCGGTCGGAGTTGGTAAAAAGGATTGATTGTAGAAACGCCGACGCGACGAAGGATTGGTCCAAATGCACCAATGCCGTTTCGTTCGATAATAGGACCGGAAAACTGCGGGAGGAGATCGACAAGGACTGCGACGGGTTCATTGAGTATTGTATTGTCACCAAATTTAACGAGTACGGCGAGGAAATCGGCTGGGAGCATTATCCGGATTGCGGCAACGTACCCCGCAATTGCTCTGAAATTGAGCGCAATGAATTCGGTGAGATGATCGCTTTACACAGCGATCAAGATTGCGACGGCCGATGGGATCATTGCCAAACTTTGAAGCGAAACGATCATGGCGACCTCGTCGAGGAGATCAGCGACAAAGGATGCGACGGGGTACTGGAAGGAGGCGAATATCATCATTGCACCTCATTCGAGTACGATGAGGACGGCCGGATCATTCGCGAGCGCGACGGCAAATGCAATCGGGAGCCGGAGAATTGCGCGGAGATCGAGTACGATCACTCGTTGGGAATCCGCCGTGAAAAATGGGATAACCAATGCGACGGCACCGTCGATTTCTGCATCGTCAAAATTTATCAAGGCGATCCCTGGACGGGCGATTACCTCGAAGGACCCGATGTGTTCGATCTTTTTTCCGATACGCAATGCAATGGAATCTGGCGCGCTTGTTCCGTTTACAGCGAGGATGGCGAACGGATGCAGCGGTACTCGGAACATGATGTCTGCGCGCAAAAATATGAGAAAGCGGTGCGCAGGAACCGGGCGCGGTAACGCCTACTCTTCCGCTTCGAGGGGCACGTCCGCCGGTTTGGGGGCGAGCAGGGCGGCAAGCCGTGTCTCAATCCCGGTTTCATGGAATACTAGCACGAAAGCCGGACACTTTTTTTTCGGTTTTCGGATCGATCAAGGATTAGACCATGAAGAAAGATGTGGTAAGAAACAGACAGCCTTCGACAGATATGGCGACGTCCGTCGACCTCCTGAACGACCTGCGCTCTATCATCGAATCCGCCAGGCAGCGAGTGGCGATGGCAGTCAACACCGAGATGACGCTGCTTTACTGGTCTGTCGGTGAGCGAATCAAGCGGGAGTTGATCGGCGAGGGTCGCGCGGCCTATGGCGAGCAGATTGTCTCAACGCTGTCGAGACAATTGATCGCCGAATACGGAAGAGGCTTCTCACGCCGCAATCTGTTCAACATGGTCAGGTTCGCAGAGGTTTTTCCGAACCGTGAAATAGTGCAGACGCTGTCTGCACAATTGTCTTGGTCCCACTTTCTGGAGATTATTGCTCAGGACGACCCGTTGCGCCGCGACTTTTACGCCGAGATGTGCCGGATCGAGCGATGGAGTGTCCGAACGTTGCGCGAAAAAGTGAATACAATGCTTTTTGAGCGCACGGCGGTCGCCAAGAAGCCGGAAGCCTTGATTCGACGCGAATTGGATGCACTGAAAACGACGGACCGCATGACGCCCGACATGGTGTTCCGCGATCCTTATTTCCTCGATTTCCTCGAATTGAAAGAACCATACAGCGAGAAGGATCTCGAAACGGCGATCCTGCGGGAACTGGAGGCGTTCATCCTGGAACTGGGGATCGGCTTTTCCTTTGTCGCGCGGCAGAAACGCATAACCGTTGATCACGAGGATTACTACATCGACCTTCTCTTCTATCATCGAAAAATGCGGCGCTTGGTCGCCATCGACCTCAAGCTGGATCGCTTCAAGGCCGCGTATAAAGGGCAGATGGAACTCTACCTGCGTTGGCTGGAAAAATATGAAATGCAGGAAGGTGAAGATACGCCCCTTGGCCTGATTCTCTGCGCGGGCAAGTCCAGCGAGCATGTCGAGCTTTTGCAGTTGGAAAAAGCCGGTGTTCGCGTGGCCGAGTATCTCACCGACCTGCCGCCGCGCGATCTGCTGGAAAAGAAGCTTCACGAAGCGATCCGCTTCGCACGCGAGCAGGTGTCGCGGCGTTTACCAGAAGGTGATTGACCGACAAAATGTTCGACGAGAAGCGCCACGAGCATGACTTTGATCCGTAGGTGTCGTGCAGCGTTTGGGTGGTGACTCCGGCCGACTTCGACGCTGGGCTTCGAGGAGCGCGATGGTTCGGCTTCGCTCACTTGGCGTGCGAGTCGGTCTCCTTATCGCAGCACATTCGGCGAGATCGTCGAGACCGACGAGCACGAAAATTCTACGTCATTAATTACAGACAATATGACCCACGGGGTTGTCGAAAAAGTCGAGCCCCGGTGAAGTTGGGATGAAAAATTCCTGCTTCGCCGGGGCTTTGGTTTTTTAGGGAGCAAACGTGGCGCTGTAAACGGACCTGGACCAACTGACTTTCCCGCTCGAAATTAGTTATTTCAGATTCCTACTCGTCCGCGTCGAGGGGCGCGTCCTTGGGTTTGGGGGCGAGCAGGGCGAAGGGCGTGACGAACAACCACGGTTCGTATCCTTCATTCAACCAGCCCCATGTTTGCGGATAGGCGGCCGCAAAGCCCTCGGCGCGCGCGTTCATGACCACGACCTGCGGCGGCGCGGCGGCGAGTTTTTCGCGGAGCTTCGCGTCGGACAGGCGCGTGACGCCCGGGGCGTTGAGCGCGTTATAACGGTCGGCCATGGCGTACAGCAGCGCGGCGTCGGGCACGACGAAAATCGCGTCGTCGGTTTCGGGCGCGGCGGCGCGAATCGAAGCGACGAGGTTTTCCAGAACTTCCTTTTCGCGGGCGTTGACCTGCATGGGCGCGAATTCGTTGTCCAGACGCAGCGTGCGCTCGCGCATGACGCCCACGCCACCCAGGCGGTTGTCGTTCAGCGGCGAGACGGACACGACCAGCGCGACCAACCACACGCCCAGCAGCGCCGCGGCGATCTTGGAGATCGGAAGCGCGTCGTGTAGGGAAAGAGTGTAGATCTCGGTGGCCGCCGGACCATTAAAAAAAA
>CALBTQ010000403.1 GCA_937967875.1 uncultured Pseudomonadota bacterium | reverse complement strand
TAAGGCGAGCGTTCCTGGGGAATAATCGGTCAGGAAAGGTATTTGCTGGTCCTGGATTCCCGCCTGCGCGGGAATGACAAGCACCTTCATCTCGACCGAAGCGAAGCGGAGTGGAGAGATCCCTTTTGTCGTTAAACGAACAGGGATTCCTCCAATCGACACGCTGTCGCGTGTCTCCATCGGTATGAAAGTACGTGCGCGTCAGCGCCGGCAAAGGCTCCACACCATGAATGAATCATAGGTCCAGGAATTATTCCTGGTTATTCCTGGTTATCCCTGAACCCAATCGAAATGCGCCAGGAAGTGCTTCAGGCGCGGGGGTTCGTAGGTGAACTTCATGCCGCGGATCGCCCCGGCGCGTTTCATCACGCGGCCGCAGGTTTCGGCGACGTGCTCCATGTGCGATTCGCTGTACACGCGGCGCGGAATCGCCATGCGCACCAGGTCGAGCGTCGGGTAGATCATCTCGCCGGTTTCCGGATGCGGGTGCGCGAACATCACCGAGCCGATCTCGCAGGCGCGCACGCCGCCTTCAAGGTACAGCTCGACGGCGATCGCCTGCCCGGGGAACTGCGCTTGCGGCAGGTGCGGGCACATGCGGCGCGCGTCCAGGTAGATGCCGTGACCGCCGGCGGGTTTCAGATACGGTACGCCGAGTTTGTCCAGCCGCTCGCCCAGCCGCGCCACCTGCGCGATGCGCGCGGTGAGGATTTCCTCGTCGAGCCCTTCCATCAGGCCCTGCGCCAGCGCCTCCATGTCGCGCCCGGACATCCCGCCGTAGGTGATGAAGCCTTCGACGACGACCATCAGTTCGGCGACCTTGTTTTTCACTTCGTGATCGCGCGTGGCCAAAAAGCCGCCCATGTTCACATACGCGTCCTTCTTGGCGCTCATCAGCGCGCCGTCGGCGTAGCCGAACATCTCGTGCGCGATTTCCTCGACGGACTTCTTGCCGTAGCCCTTTTCGCGATGCTTGATGAACCAGCAATTTTCCGCATAGCGCGCCGCGTCCACGTACAGCGGCACCTGGAATTTTTTGCAGATCTCCGCGGTCGCCTTGATGTTGGCCATCGACACCGGCTGGCCGCCGGCGCTGTTGTTGGTCACGGTCATCACCACCAACGGCACGTGCCCGGCGTTTTCCTCCAGCACGCGATCCAGCCGCGCCAGATCCATGTCGCCCTTGAAGGGCTTGTCCGATTCGATGTCGGCCGCCTCGCCGCAGGGCAGATTGATCGCCCGACCGCCCTTGTGGACGACGTTGGCCTCGGTCGTGTCGAAGTGCGTGTTGTTGGGCACCACGTCGCCCGGTTTGAGCAGAGCGGAGAACAGCAGATTTTCCGCGGCGCGTCCCTGGTGCGCGGGCAGCACGTGCTGCATGCCGGTGATGCGCCGCACCGTTTCCTGGAAGTGCACGAAGCTCTCGGCCCCGGCGTAGGATTCGTCGCCGACCATCACCCGGCTCCACTGCTTGTCGCTCATCGCGGCGGTGCCCGAATCGGTCAGCAGATCGATGGTCACCTCACGGGCCAGCAGTTTGAACAGGTTGTACTTGGCGCGTTCGGCCGCCGCCCGGCGCTGGCTGGGCGTGGTGAGCGATATCTTCTCGATGACCTTGCACTTGTACGGTTCGAAGGCGGGCCAGTGATTGTCGGACATGACGTCTCCTTGCTCACGGATAATTTTCGCCGTGAGTGTAAAACGTCATTCTCAGGCTGGCAAGGGGATGAAGCCGACACGCGCCAACGGTTATCTTGCGATAATCACCTCATCCGCGCCGATGTCCCAGCCGGCGCCGGACGGGCGCGGGTCGCCGTCGAAATCGAAATCGGCCAGGTCGCCGTCGTACCAGGGCGCCGGGTCGATGCCCGCGTCGATGCACA
>CALBTQ010000402.1 GCA_937967875.1 uncultured Pseudomonadota bacterium | reverse complement strand
CGATATCGTATTCGGTGACTGGAGTTCAGACGTGTGCTCTTCCGATCTACGCTGGGCTGGGACAACCTGCCGCGCCGGGGCGAGGAGGAGATCGTGCAGTCCGGCATGGTGCTCGAAGCCGGCTTGCGGGTGGACATGTACAGCGGCATGCCCAAGCGCAGCAGCGGCGCATTATTAACAGTGGAAAGCCTGACGTTGGGTTGGCAAGGCCAGCCGATCGTCTCGGATTGGGAAAACGGCTCGAAGACGATCGAGGAACTGCCTGACGCGTTCAACAGCGCGTTTTTCGTGCGGCTGAACCTCGGCCTGGGCCTGGGCTTGCGCATGACCTCCGAAGAATAATTCGTTCCATTAAAAAGAACGGCCCGCGATCGATTCGACCGCGGGCCGTTTTCGTTAATGTCGTCGCTTATTTTCCGTCCGCCGCCAATCCGGCGGGGAAGGTGAATTCGTACAGAGTACCGGCGTTGGTGAAGAATTCATGGATGAATCCGTCGTTGCCCAGGCCGATGTCCGTGGTCGGATCGGAGCTGATGTCGCTGACCGTAAACGCTTCCCAGGAACCGCTCATGTTCGTCGCGTAGTGAATAATAGAATCGTAACTATCGTTATAGCTGATGTGCGCCTTGCCGTCGCCGTCGAGAACCAGGGCGATGGCGTTCGCCCCGTTGACGGCGTCGTCGACGACGCTGATCACCCAACTGCCCGAGGCGTTGGTCGCGTAATTCAGGTTCCCGGTGGTGCCGTTGCCGTAAGCGATGTGCACGTAGCCGTCGGCGTCCAGGGCGATGGCGTTGTTGTATCCGGTCATGGCGTCGTTATCGACGATTTCGGTCACCCAATCGCCCGAGGCGTTGGTGGTGTAGTTCAACTTGTACGACGACCGGTCCTGATAGGTCAGGTGAACCGCATCGTCGCCGTCCACGGCCAGATCGGGCGACTGCACGCCGTCGAATTCGTCGTAGAGCCATGAGCCGGTCTGGTGCGTGCCGAAAATCACGCTGAGGGTGGCGATATCAAAATAAGCAAACAGCGGTTCGTCGTCGGAATCCACCGCCATCGTCATTTTAGAGCTGATGTGGGCATCGGTGGCGACCGTTTCGCTCGACCAGCTCCCCGTGGAGTTGCTCGCCAACTGCACCTGCGCATTGTCGTAATCGTAGTACAGGATAAATGCCTTGCCGGCGGAGGTCAGCGCCATGGTCGGATTGGCCCGATCTTCATCGACGGCGTCGTCGACGACTTCCACCGTATGGGCGTCGACGAGGTCGTTGGCGTACATCACGCCCGAATCGATGCCGGTTATCCCATAGGTCAGGTGACGGTAGCCGTCGGCGTCGATCAGAAATTTGAAATTGTCGCGGGCGTAACCGGCCGTCGACAGATAATCCAGTGTGCCGTTGTCGGCCACCATCAGGCTGAAGTTGAATTCGTTGAGGTAGGTCACATACGGGTGGCCGTCGGCGTCCAGGGCGATATCGCAGATCCACAAATCGCAATCGGAATCCAGCGTCGAGATGGCCCAACTTCCGGCTTCGTTGGTCGCCGACATCAGGTCGTAGTTGGGCGTATCGCCGTATGCAATGTACGCCTCGCCGGTGGGCGTCACGGCGATCGCGGAGAAGAAACCGCGGTTGCCGGTGGAGTCCACCGTTTCGTAGACCCAGGAGCCCGTGGCGTTGCTGCCGTACTTCAGATCGTAGTTGTCGTAGTCGCAATAGCTGATGTGGGCGTGATCGTTCCCGTCCAGCATCATGTCCGGAAAGCCCAGCACGCGGACCGTATCGTCGAGCGTTTCGACGTTCCAGCCCTTTTCGGTGAAGGTGGCGTATTTCATGCGCTCGGCGGTTTCGTCGAGGTAGAAGATATGCAGATTGTCGGCGCTGTCGATTTGTGCGGACACATTGGCGCCCGACCAACCGACCGTGGCCACCGTGGTGTAGTTCCATCCGCCGCCGCCGTTGTCGGCGCAGACCAATTCATTGGCGTCCTCATCGACATACACGACATAGACCACGCCGGTCGAATCCACGGCGATGCCGATCGTGCTTATCTGGTAACCGGGCGTGGCCACCGTTTCGGCCACCCAATCGCCGCTGACGTTGTTGACGTAGATGATGTCGGCGGCGTTTGAGTAGGCGACATGCATGTAGCTATCGGCATCGATCGCCAGCGCCGGCCGATCGATATATTCGAAGGCAATGGTTTCAACATTCACCGCTTTGTCGGTTAAAGAAAACAGCCTCAGGAAGAAATCCTCCGCGGCCAACGTATACACCGTGTCGTTCGGCGCAAGCTTGGTTTGGTGACCGTTCGAGCCCGGACGACCGCCGGCGGCGATATTCATTTCCACAATATCGTCATCAGCCGTGTCGTCGTCGGTCGTGTCGTCGTCGGTCGTGTCGTCATCGGTCGTATCGTCGTCGGTGGTGTCGTCGTCGGTCGTATCGTCGTCGGTGGTGTCGTCGTCGGTGGTGTCGTCATCGGTCGTATCGTCGTCGGTCGTATCGTCATCGGCGGTGTCGTCATCGGTCGTGTCGTCGTCGGTCGTATCGTCGTCGATCGTATCGTCGTCGGATGTATCATCGGGAACACAATCCTCGTCGTCATTATCGTCGTCCGTCGTGTCGTCATCCGTAATCTCTGGTTTTTGTTCTTCGTCGTCGGCTGTCTCGTCAT
>CALBTQ010000401.1 GCA_937967875.1 uncultured Pseudomonadota bacterium | reverse complement strand
TCGACAAGGACGAAGTGATCCGCGCTTTCAAGATGGTGTCCGAGGCGGGCGGCATGAACCGAATGCTCAATGGCGACGATTTTTGCTTCCGCGACTACCTGGAAAACAGCCTCTTCAAACGGCCGGTGTTGGCCGCGCCGCCCGACATCTGGGAACAACTGGCCGGGAAAATTCGATGGAAATTATGAAAAAATCGATCCTACTTGCCCTTTCGCTTTGCCTGCTTGCCGTACTCGTTTTCGCCGCGCCCTCACGTGACGACGTCAGCAAGCGCCTGCGGGAACGCCTCGATAAAATCGACGGCTTCGATGCTACCTACGAGGCTGTCTCGGCGTCCGAGCGGAAAATCATCATCCGCGTGCGCTATTGCAAACCCGACAAAATGCGTATGGACCTGGATCCGCTCGGCGCGGTGATGCTTTTCGACGGCGACCGGTATCTGTATTACGACGCTCAACGCGCGCAGGCCATCGCCCTGGACGGTCGCGAAGCTCTGCGCGGTCTGCGCGAGGTGCATCGCTGCCTGAGTGAAATCACCTGGGCCGACATCGCCGACTTCGGCGACGGCACGGAAGGCGCGCTGTATCCGTCGCTGAACATGGAGCTGGATTTCGAGCGTCTGGACATTTCCATCACCATGGCTACGCGGGCGCATCAGCACAGTTGGGTCAATGCCGTCAAGGATGCCCAGCGCATCATTGAAAGCGGCACGAAGGTGATCTTGCAGGACGGCGAAAACGAACGCGACGTGCGCACCACCATCAACATGGAAACCGGGATGCTGGATAAGATCGAACTGAAATCGGCCGCCGAACCCAAGGGCGCTCTCAAGCTGGCCAAGGTCGAATTTCGCGTCATGCCCGCCGAGGAATTTGCTTTCAATATTCCCGCCGACGTGCAAGTGCGCGATCAAAAGGACGATCCCAGTTTGCTTCAACAGTTGTTGATCTCCAGCTTCCGGGGAAATTACGACCGCATTCTCTGGGCGGCGCGCGACAAGTGGAGCGGTCTGTCGGACGACGACAAGGCCAAGCTCGACAGTGCGCTGCATCAGGTTTTTACGCAGGTCTTCACTCTGGCCATCGACGACACGCGCCGCAACATCGCCGCCGGTCTGCATGCGCCGCGCATCGTCGAGCGTGTGCGCAGCGCCTACAACGATCAAGACGCCAAACAGCGTTTCGCCGCCGATCAGGGCGAACTGCCGACGGGCGAACTGGACAAGCGTTGGCGTGACCAGTTCGCCGAGGAAACCACGCGGCTGCTGTTGGTGGAGATCATCAAAACGGTCGATCAGGCTGTCGTTGAAGCCCTGCGCCAACACGCGTTGGAGCGCCCAGCCGGTATGGAAGACGCGCGT
>CALBTQ010000400.1 GCA_937967875.1 uncultured Pseudomonadota bacterium | reverse complement strand
TGAAGGCCAGCACAGTCAGCATGATCGCCACCCCGGGGATCAGCGACAGGTGCGGCGCGAACAGCAGGAAATCGACGCCGCTGTTGAGCATCGCCCCCCAGGTGGGGATGTCCTGCGGACCCAGGCCGAGAAACGACAGGCTGGCTTCGGCGAGAATCACCCCGGCCATGCCGAAGGTCGCCTGCACCACTACCGGGGCCAGCACGTTGGGCAGCACGTGTTTCCACATGATGCGCGCCGGGCTCGCCCCGTAGGCCTTGGCCGCCAGCACGAACTCGCGCTCGCGCAGCGAGAGCACCTGGCCGCGCACCAGCCGCGCGAAGCCGGTCCAGCCCAGGATCGACAGGGCGAGGATGATGTTGAACAGGCTCGGTCCGAGGATGCCGGCGACGGCGATGGCCAGCAGGATGCCGGGGAAGGCCAGCAGGATGTCGACCACACGCATCACCAGTTGGTCGACCGCGCCGCCCAGGTAGCCGGCCAGCAGGCCGATGAGCACGCCGAGGCTCACCGAGATCGACACGACGATCAAACCGACCAGCGCCGATGCGCGCGCCCCGACGATCACCCGCGAGGCCAGGCCGCGCCCCAGTTCGTCCTGCCCCAGCCAATGCGCGCCCGACGGACCGGCGCAGGGATGATCCAGATCCTGCGCGTCGGGATCGTGCGGGGCCAGCCACGGACCGAAGATCGCGCACACGGCGATCAGCGCCAGCAAAACCAGCCCGATAACGGCGACCGGCGACCTCATTGCGTCCCCAGGCGAATGCGCGGATCGACCGCCGCGTACAGCAGATCGACCAGCAGGTTGACCAATACGTAGCCGAGACTGAAAAACAGCACGCAGCCCTGCACGACCGGGTAGTCGCGGCTTTGCAGCGCCTCGATGAACAGCGTGCCCAGGCCCGGCCAGGCGAAGACGTTCTCGGTGATCACCGCGCCCGACAGCAGCGCACCCAGTTGCAGCCCGGCGATCGTCACCACCGGAATCAGCGCGTTGCGCAGCACGTGCTTGAACAACACCGTGCGCTCGGGCAACCCCTTGGCGCGAGCGGTGCGCACGAAATCTTCGTTGAGAATTTCCAGCATGCTGGCGCGGGTCATGCGCGAGAGGATCGCGGCCAGCGCCGTGCCCAGCGTGATCGCCGGGAGCACCAGCGAGAGCCAGCCTTCCTTGCCGCCGACGGGAAACCATTCGATGTGCAACGAGAACAGCCAGATCAACAACGGCCCGAGCCAGAAGTTGGGCATCGAGACGCCGATGAGCGCAACGAGCATCGAGACGTTGTCGAAGGCGCCGTACTGTTTGACCGCCGCCAGCACGCCGATGGGAATGGCGATCAGCAGCGCGACGAGCATCGCGGCCAGCGAGAGTTCGACGGTCGGGCCGAGGCGCTCCAAGAGCACTTCGCGCACCGGCTTGCGGTAAAAGAAGCTATCGCCCAGGTTGCCGCGCGCCAGGCCGCCGAGGAAATTGCCGTACTGCGCGGGCAACGGATCGTTGAGGCCCAGGTTGTCGCGCAGCGCTTCTTCGGCGGCGGCTTCGGCGGTTTCGCCGAGCATCACCTCGACCGGATCGCCGGGGATCAAGTGGATGAAGAAAAACACGAGCGTCACCACGCCGAAGACGGTCGGCGCGAGGAACAGCAGACGGCGGGCGACGTAGCGGATCAACGCAGCTTCACCCGCGCGTCCAGCAGCAGCGCACGATCGGGGTAGGCGCGCACCGGGTTGAGGTCGATTTCGGCGATCGCCGGATGCTGCGCCAGTTCGCCCAGGCGCACCAGCAGTTGCGCCAGCGCCTTGCGGTCGATCCCCGGCCGGCCGCGGAAACCGTCGAGCAGCTTCTGGCCGGGCAGTTCGTCGATCATCCGGCGCGCCTCGGTGAGCGTCAGCGGAGCCAGGCGCAGGCTGACTTTCTCCATCGCCTCGGCCGCCGTGCCGCCCCAACCCAGCAGCACGACCGGGCCGAAACTCGGGTCGCGCTTGGCGCCGGCGATGAATTCGAGCCCCGGCGCGGCCATGGGCATGAGCAGCGCGCCGGAGAAGGTCGCGTCGGGCATGTGCTTGGCGAGGTTTTTTTTGAGCTGCCGGAACGCCGTGCGGATCTCCTTCGCGCCGCGCTTGTTGAGCAAGATACCCTCGACGTCTGTCTTGTGCGTCGCCTCGGGGCTTTCCACCTTCAACGCGACCGGCGCGTCGTCCCAGGCCGCGGCGGCGGCGACCGCCTGCTTTTCATTCTTGGCGAAGGCGATCGGCGGGTGCGGCATGCCGTAGCAATCGGCCAGGGCGAAGCATTCGTCCTGCCGCAGAAACGCGCCGCGGGGTTTGTCGGCCAGCAGCGCCTCGGCGGACGCGTCGAGTTTGACGCGCGGGGTGCGTTTGGGCGCGGTCTGCCGAAAGCGGTGATGGTCGCGGCAGGCGGCCAACGCGGCGACGGCTTCCTCGGCCGTTTCGAAAATCGGGAACTGCGTGTACTTCTTCATCCGCGTCAGTTCGTGCGGCCAGGTGTAAAGCACCAGGGCCATGGGCCGGTTGTACTTTTCGGTCAACTGGCGCGCGCGGTCGACGATGCGCTCGGGCACGCGCGGATCGTAGGCCGACAGGTAGACGAACAGGAAGATCACCGCGTCGACCTGCGGCTGCGCCATCACCGAATCCATGATTTTCAGATAGGCTTCGATCTCGAAAAGGTCGCCCAGGTCCAGCGGATTGCTGAGCTTGATCACGTCGGCGCGCACGTGCCGGCGCACCTCTTCGTAAAAACTCTGCGGCAGCCGGGCGAAGCGCATGCCCGCCTCGGCGCACTTGTCGGCGGCGATGATCGCGTGGCCGCCGCTGCGGCTGACCACGACCACCTCGTTGCCGCGCATCGGCGGCAACAGAAAGGCTTTGATCGCGTTGACCGTGTCGCCGAATTTTTCCGCGCGCACCGCGCCGGCCTGGCGCAAGGCGGCGGTGACGACCGCGTCGTCGTTCATCAGCGCGGCGGTGTGCGAGCCGGCGATGCCCGCGCTGGCAGCGCTGGTGTTGGATTTGTGCACGACCACCGGCTTGGGGCAGGCGCGCAGGGTTTCGAACAAGCGTCGGCCGTCGGGGATCGATTCGAGGTAGGCCAGCGTGAGACGCGTGGCGTCGTCGCAGGCCATCGCGGGGATCAGGTCGTTTTCGTCGACGTTGAGTTTGTTGCCCATCGAGGCGAAGCGGCTCATGCCGATGCCTTCTTCTTCGAGGTGATTGGCGTAGAGCAGGCCGACGCCGCCCGATTGCGTGATGATGCTCACCGGGCCGACCGGCGGCATGGGCATGACGGGGAAGGGCACGGCCAGACCGGTGCGGCGATCGACCACGCCGATGCCGTTGGGGCCGATGAAGCGGATGTCGTTTTCCGCCGCGATGCGCTTGATCTCCTCGGCCAGCCGCGCGCCCTCGGCGCCCAGCTCGTTGAAGCCGCCGGACTAGATCGGAAGAGCACACGTCTGAACTCCAGTCACCGAATACGAT
>CALBTQ010000399.1 GCA_937967875.1 uncultured Pseudomonadota bacterium | reverse complement strand
AGATCGTATTCGGTGACTGGAGTTCAGACGTGTGCTCTTCCGATCTTGGATATTTCCGCAAAATATAGCGTATTCCGGCGGGTAATTAAAGGGAAATCACGCGGCTTGCGGCGCTTTTGTGTATCGGCGGCGCAGTCGTTGGCGCAACGTCGGGTAGACGAAGGCGAATCCGAAGCTCGTACCGTAGCTGAAGTACAACGCCCAGAATGCCGATGCGGGCAGCATCAAGACGGTCAGTACGAAGCTGACGATCATCGCGACGGCGACCTTGCGGCCGTAGTGCTTTACGCGGCTCCAACGGTTGCGCAGGTTGGCGAACCAGGGCACCGCGAAGGTCGTGGCGACGATCGTCAGCGCCGCGCGGGCGTAAGGATCGAGCCACCAGGTCGTCTCGCCGCCCGTCGTTCGGTTGAGAATCAGCACCGCGCCCAGGATCGTCGAAATGATCCACCAGTGCACGATGAGGAACATGAAGCTTTCCTTGCCCAGTAACTCCAGCCGCGCGGCGAGCCAATGCCCGAGGCGCCCGCGCATGTTCTCCGCGCCGCGATAGATGCGACGGCTGATCAGGTAGGCGAGGCCCGCGCCGCCGAGAGTCATCGTCACGTAGCTGGGGATGCCGCGCAGCATCAGATCGACGAAGGTGGCCAGAAACAAGTGCGGGAAAATCCATCGCCCGACGAAGGGACTGACCGCGACCAAGGCGATAAAGAAAATCCACCAAAATTTTTCGCGAGCGGGGTGGGCCCCTAAACTGCGGTAGCATAGCGCGCCGGTGTGGAAAAACAGCACCCAGGGCAACAGGCTGAAATGCACGAACAACAAGCGTCCCAGCGGCCCGACGTTCTTGCCCAGTTCGCGCACCGATTCGATGATGCCCGGGACCAGCAGGTCGCTGCCCAGGGGGATCGTCGCGCGCAACTCGCGGAAGTGCGCAAAGCCGGGGTGCACCTCGACCCGCACGCGGAACCACAGATACGCCGCATACAGCGCGGCCATCAGCACGAAGTGCGCCCAGGTCGGCAGCTTGGTGCGCATCAGCAGGTAGGTGAAAGCCGTGCCCATCGCCACGCCCTGGAAGATTTCCATCATCCCGACGCTGCCGCGATTGAGGTTGTAGGTGAAGCCGAGGAAAAACAGCAGCGCGGCCGCCGCCAGATAAAAGCGCGTCGCGCCGAAGCCCGGCTTGTCGCGGTTGCGCTCCAGAAAGGTCATCACGTTCATGCCGGAAACGAAAAAGAAGATCGGCCCGGAAAAATCCATGATGTGCAGTACGACCTTATCGAATGCGCCGGGCGGATCCATCTGTGCGCGAATGGCGTGGCCGATGAGCATCAGCAGACAGGCTAGGCCCTTGAGCATGTCGATTTCGTGGTAGCGCACGGCTTTTACAGCGTCGTTCATCGTTCCCCGCAACGGTCAGCGCGCAAAGATATTTTCGCGGACGAGGTAAGCGATCAGCCCTTCGTGCCAGGGTGGCGGCGTGTAGCCGGTCGCGGCGATCATGGACGAGGTGTCCAGGCGGCTGTTGGCCGGACGCGGCGCGGGCAGGGCGAGTTGCGCGGCGGTCAGCGGCGCGATTTCCCAATCGGTATGACCGCTTAGATCGCAAATGGCCCGCGCGAAATCGTACCAGGAGCACCAACCGGCGTTCGTCGCGTGATGCGTGCCGCGCAGATCGTGTTCGATCGCCGCGATCAATGCCTGCGCCAGATGCGCCGTGTAGGTCGGCGCGCCGCATTGATCGTTAACCACGCGCAGCGGCTTGCCCGCGTCCACCTGCCGCAGAATCGCTTTGACGAAGTTATACCCGTGCGGGCCGTACAGCCAGGCGGTGCGGACGACCGCCGCGTCGTCGCCCAGTTCCGCGCGCACGGCCTGCTCGCCGGCGAACTTGCTGCGCCCGTACGCGCCCAGCGGACTCGGCGGATCGTCGGGCAGATAAGGCTCGCCCTTCGTGCCGTCGAACACGTAGTCGGTCGACAGGTGCAGCAACCGCGCTCTGTTGGCGCGGCAGGCGCGGGCGAGATTGCCGGGCGCGTCGCCGTTGATCCGTTGCGCGAACTCTGGTTCGCTTTCGGCCTTGTCCACCGCCGTGTAAGCGGCGCAGTTGATCACCCAGGCGGGCGCGATTTCTCCCAGGCAGGCGTTCACGGCGGCTGCGTCGGTGAGATCGCATTGCGCGATTTCGATGCCGATCGCCTCGTGCGCACCGGCCAGCGCCGCGACCAGATCGCGTCCGAGCATCCCCTCGGCTCCGGTGACCAAAACCTTCATCGGCTCCGCCTAAGCAAACGCCCCCGCCGCAATGGACGGAGGCGCCGGTTGGTTGTTTTCGGTTATACCGGCACGATCTC
>CALBTQ010000398.1 GCA_937967875.1 uncultured Pseudomonadota bacterium | reverse complement strand
GCATCACGGCGGACAACTTTGACAGCGCCGGGATGTTGCGGCGCGTGGTTTACCTCGAATACAGTTACGCTTTGCATTGGGAACTAAGCGACATTTACTACCGAATGCCGGGAAAGGAAGATTCGAGCGACGACAGCTATGACTATGAAGTCCACGGCGCGGACGGCGCGGACTATCTGGTTGTCCCGGCCGTAAATACGTTCAAGGGCGGATTCTATTCCGGCTCCACCGGATCGGCGGCGCTACCGGCATCGTACCGGCTGCAAAACATCGACGGCGATCACGAGTTTACTTGGTGGGTCGATACGGACGGGAAGTTGGTGCTGGACTACATGCGGAATGGCGGGGCGGTAGATGGATATTATTATGCTGCAATTGAATACATGATTGATTGTTCGCCACGCATTTATTGATAGTCTTCCGGATTGTCGATACAGTCCATGTATTCATCGCACGAGCAATTATCATAAAGCATCATTTGATAGCATGGCCAATGAATGTCATTTCTCAAATCGTCAATCCATTCATCGTATGGACAAAGCCTATCACAGTTGGCAATTGCTTCTTTGTACGCCGTTGAACTGGCCGAGTATAGACAATCAGCGCCCGTGTAGCAAAACTCCTCGCACGTCATTGCATCGCCCGAATCGTCCGCGCCGTTAAACGGCGAATCGTCTTCTCCGCATGATACAATAATCAAAATGGTTAGAATCGAAAAAATGGCAAGCAGAGTTTTCATTTTTTACCCCCCCCTCTATTCAAAGTATAGAAAGGTAAATGTTCATGTCAAATGAGCAACTAGAGGCGATTGCGGCTCAGGTGGTTGAGAAGCTAGACGGCAAATTTACGCGCGTCGATTTCTGTAACGAACGAAGCGATAATCTATCGAAACGCATCGGCCTCAGTAATAAAGTTACCTTAACAGTGCTCGGAATGCAGGTGCCGATAATTGGATTGTTGATCGCCATTGTAGGCAAGTTGTATTGAATTCCAGATCATCCTTTATCCGAATGGGGTGGCGTAAAAAACCGCCCCGCGCCTTCATTTTAAGGCTACCTACCCCTTGCTTTAACTGAAATATGCGGTTTGTTGACAGGGGCGTAAAAGCCTCGCTAAGATCGCAGCAGTTTGAGCAACAATGTTCGTCGTGGATTATCAGGAACAACCAGGGAAGCGGAATCGTCAGCAATGAAACAGCTTTACGACAATGTCACCGAGACGGAAGTCGTCAAATTCATCGAACAGTGGATGACGGTTCTCGGTCATTTGGCGCGCTACCCAACCACCAATCGCGCGGTGGCGCAAGGCGTGCACAAACTGTTCATGTTGCTGCCGGGCATTCTCGGACGGCAGAGCGCCTTGGAGCTTTCCGAGCTGCATCACCTGTTGATGATCAACGGTCAGCCCTTGTCGATGGAAGCGCAGAACAAGGAAGCCGTCGGCGCGTTCATGTTCATCATGCTCGAACACAACCTGCGGACGGTGACGATTCACAAAGAGGTGAGCGAGGAGGAGTTCCTGGCGTTGCTGGAGATGCTCGCGGCGTCCAGCGACGAGCGCTTCGTGAACATCGCGCAGATGCTGAGCAAGCGCGACGTGGTCAACGTGCAGGTCGAGCAGCACGTGCCGCCTTCGGCGTCGGTGGTGGTGGCGGATGTCGCGCCGACGCACGATACGGTGGTAATCGAAGCGGACGCGATGATCGAGGATTGGGACGAGGCGAGCCCGACGGCGATCCGGCGCATGCAGGTCAATCCGCGGCACGCGCGCACCGAAGTGCGGGGCAAGGGCATGCATCGCGTCACGTTGTTTTTGCACGTCGCGCAACTGCCGCTGACCGGCGCGGAGATTTCGGCGGACAAGCCGACGCCGCAGACCAAGAAAATCGAGGAAGACGGCAAGGCGATGCTGTATTTGCCCGCGGGAGAAAACAAGATCGTCATCGTGTATGAAAGCTACACGATCGAGCGGGTTATCGAAGTCGAGGACGACGATCAGATGTTCGACATCGACTTGCAGAAAATATTCGAATTTTAGCGGCGGGAGTTCCTGACATGTTCAAGATCGTCTGCCACGGCGGCGCCGGGTCCCGTGGCCCCAAGTTCGAGTTGAAGAACCAGATCGTCGCGCAGGCGGCGCGGGCGGGCATGAGCGCGATGCAGGCCGGCGGCGACGCGGTGTCGGCGGTGGTGACGGCGGTTTCGCTGATGGAAGACAGTCCGTTGCTCAACGCGGGCACGGGCAGCTACGTGCAAACCGACGGCATGGTGCGCATGGACGCTTCGATCATGGATCAGGACCTGAACGTCGGCGCGGTGATCGGCATCACCAACGTGCGCAATCCGATTCAGGTGGCGCGGCTGCTCAAGGACACGGGGCTGCACTCGATTCTCAGCGGCGAGCTGGCCACGGAATTCGCGTGGTCGCAGGGCATCCCGGCGTACGATCCGCGCACGGTGGAGAAGTTGGAAATCTGGTTGGAGCTGCGCAAGAAGTTTCAGCATCGCACGAATCTGGAGATGATGGTCAAACTGCGCGAGATGGTGCAGAACGAAGAAGCGCTGGGAACGGTCGGCTGCGTGGCGATGGACGGCGAAGGGGTCATCGCGGCGGGCACGAGCACCGGCGGACTGAAGCTGGACATGCCCGGGCGCGTGGGCGACGTGCCGCTGATCGGCTGCGGCACCTACGCCAACCGCTTCGGCGGCATCAGTTGCACGGGCATCGGCGAGAAGATCATCAAGGTGTGTCTGGCCAACACCGTCGCCGATTTCATCGGCCAGGGGAAATCCGCGCAGGAGGCATGCGAACTGGGGATGCAGGAGATCGCCACGGTCAGCGGCCGTGCGGGGTTGATCTGCATCGATTCGGCGGGGAACATCGGACACGCGTTCAATACCGAGGTCATGTCCTTTTGTCAGCTCGAAGAGGAATAATCGCGGCGTTGCTGCTGGGCCTGTCGGCGGCTCTATGGCCGGCGTGGGCGGGGCAGGGCCTGTTGTGCGTCGGCGAGCAGGAGATGCATCCGCTCGGCGAAGTGTTGCAGGTCGGCGAGGACGTGTATTTTCCCGCCGAGGCGCTGCTGACCGAATTGGGCTGCACGGTGTTCTGGCACACGACCGGGCGACGACTGACGGTGCGCTACGAAAACCGGACCGCGATGGTTTCGCCTTACAGTCGTCTCGCGCTGGTCGACGGCAGGCAGATCCTGCTGGCGCAAAGTCCACGGTTCATCAACGGCCGGCTGTGCGTGCCGCAGTGTTTTATCGAGCGGGTGGCGCCGCTGCTGCTCGGGCGCGAGGTGAAGTTGTCGGCGCTGACGCCCTCCGCGCCCGAACCGCTGCCGGTGCGGCCGTTCGCGGAGTTGAAACGGCGGCGGATGCTCAGCCTGCGTAAGATCGTGCTGGACGCCGGGCACGGCGGGCACGACCCCGGGGCGAAGAGCCCGCAGGGGCTACGCGAAAAGGACATCAACCTGGCGATCACGTTGGCGTTGGCGGAAAAGCTGAAAAGCCAGACCGACGTCGAGGTCGTGCTCACACGTAGCGACGACACGTTCATTCCGCTGCCGGGCCGCACGAACATCGCCAATCAATCGGGCGCGGACCTGTTCATGTCGATGCACGCCAACGGCGCGTACAACCGCGGCGCGACGGGCTTCGAGGTGTACTTCCTCTCGGCGCAGGCGAGCGACGCGCGGGCGGCGGCGCTGGCCGCGTTCGAGAACGGCGAAAACGCGGCCGGGGCGGATGCTGGCGGCGACGGCGAGGAAGGCGGCGACCTGACGCAGATTCTGCGCGACATGTTCCGCACCGAAAACCTGGCGGCGTCCGAGCGGCTGGCGGTGGCGATTCAGGCGCGGCTGGACATCGCGATGAACATGGAAAACCGCGGGGTGAAGCAGGCGCCGTTCTTCGTGCTTTCCGGCGCGCAGATGCCGGCGGTGCTGGTCGAGGTCGGTTTCATGAGCAACTATCGCGAGGCGGAAATTCTGAACAATCCGGAAACGCAGAAGATCATCGTTTCGGCGCTGTACCAGGCGATCATCTATTACGATGCGGTGCGCGCGGCGTCCGACGGTTATTGATTTTTTCCCCGAACATCTTTTTTATCGAGCGTGCCGACGAAGCCGCGAATGTGCTCGAGCAGCCATTTGAGGTCGTCGTCGGCGAGGGTCTGCAGCACGGTCACCCGCCAGGTTTTCCCGAACAGCACCAGAGCGTTTTTGCCGCGCAAGAGGCGATAGAGCGGCCAATTTTGCTGATCTTCTTCCTCGCCGTAGGAACCGACGTACCCGCCTTGGGGACGCCCGGCGATGCGACGCGTGTTCATGGTCGTGTCGCCCAACAGCGTCTGGATTTCGATATCGCGCGGCGTGAGAAAGACGCTCTGCTTGGACGGCATGGCGAACAGGACGTAAATGATCCAGAAGAACGACAGCGGCATGGCCAGATACCAGGGCAGAATCGCGAAGAGGAAAATCGCCATCAACAACATCATCACGAGCGACAGAAGAAGAATGGAAACGCCCTTGGGATCCTGGGCGTTGAGTTCGTTCGAGGGCTTGATGCTTAAATGCACGCCGGGTTCGAGGTCGATTTTCACCAGGCCCGAGGGCGACCGTTCGCGCATTCGGCAGTCGTACACCTTTGCCGCGGGTTGGGGATCCGGTCGCGGGATAGCGGCGATGCGCGCGGTCAAGGTTTTGCCGTCGTAAAGACCGACGTCTTTGTCGGCGAAAAAGTCATACTCGGTTTTATCGGCGCTTATCGGCTCGGCAACGGTTGGTCGCACTGGTTTGGCGACGGGCGGCGTTGGCTCGACGATCGGCGGCGCTTGTTCGACGATGGGCGGCACGGGTTCGATCGTCGAACGCATTTCCACCGGCGACAATTTCAAGTCGGGATGGCGAAGGTAAAAGTCGTCCACGTCCGGCGCGGACGCGGGGGCGGGCGATGACGGCGACGCCTCCTTTTGCCGGCAGGCGGGGCACACCGGGTTGTCCCAGGACCATTCGGTAAATTCATTTCCGCATTCACGGCAACGCATGGCGATTATCCCCATCCAAAAGTAATCGTAGAGACATCGTAGCGGAAGCGGGGAAGGACAACAAGCCGCCGCTCAGCGGTTGGCCTTGCGCACGTCATGCCGGTGTTCGTCGATCGATCGGATGAACTTTTTTACGTGCGGCAGCAGCCACTGGCGGTCGACGTCGGTGACGGCGGGCAGGATAACGTGGCTCCAGGTCTGGCTTTGGATTTCCAGCACGCTGTTGCCTTGCAGTAACCGGGCCGGAGAGAACGAGAGTCCGTTTTTCGCCTGATTCGGTTTGAGCGTCGCGTTGTCGGGACGGCCGGTGAAGTGACGCGTTTTGATGATCATGCTGCCCAGCAGCGTTTCGACGTCCATGCCCTTGGGCGTGAGGAGAACGTTTTGTTTTTTCGGCAGGGAGCGCAGCACGTAAACGACCAAGCCGCCGAGCAGCAGGAACGTGATCATGGGCGAGGCGAACAAGCTGATCATCCCGGCGGTGATAATGCCGCCGACGATGGTGGCGATCAGGCGGAGCATCGCGGCCGAATCCTCCCGCGGGCCTCCTTCGGTGACTTTGACCGACAGGTACGAGCCCGATTCGATGACGACCTTCACGCGGCCGGACGGCGCGTAGTCGCTGATCTTGCGCGTGGGCAGCGCTTGTTCCGGCGGCGGTTCCGGGATGTCGGAAGGATATACGGACGGTTGAACGTGCAGGTCGACCGGCGGCGTGTGCACCGGCGGACCGATGGATCGGCTTAGCAGATCGGAAGAGCACACGTCTGAACTCCAGTCACCGAATACGATCTC
>CALBTQ010000397.1 GCA_937967875.1 uncultured Pseudomonadota bacterium | reverse complement strand
CGTATTCGGTGACTGGAGTTCAGACGTGTGCTCTTCCGATCTGCAAACCGGGCGTCGTGATGGTCACGGCCGGGCCGGGCTTCACCAATGCGCTTTCGGCGGTGGCCAACGCCTACATGGCCAACGCACCGTTGCTGATTATCTCCGGCTGCGTGAGCGTGGGTAAATGCGAGAAGCTCGACCTACAGGACATTCGTCAGGCGCCGGTCATCGAACCGATGGTGAAAAAAGCGTTCGTCTGCCATTCGGCCGATCGCGTGGCCGAGTTCGTCGATCTGGCGTATCGTTTGACCACGGCCGGTCGCCCGGGGCCGGTGTACCTCGAACTGCCGGTGGACGTGCTCAACACGGCGGTCAATGAATACAGCGCCAAAAAGCCGCAGACGGCGGTGGATTCGCACCCGGTGGATCTGGACAAGGCCGACGAACTGGTCGCGATGCTGCGCGCGGCGAAAAAACCGATGATCATCGCCGGCAGCGGCGCCTGGTATGCGAATGCGGGCGACGAACTGACCGTGCTGGCCGAAAAAATCGGCGTGCCCGTGTTCACCGTGACCATGGGCCGCGGCACGATTCCCGATACGCATCCATATTGCTTCGAATCGGCGCTGGGCCTGCGTCCCGGCGCGACGCTGTTTGCGCAGTCCGACGCCGATCTGATCGTCTTCCTCGGCACGCGCATCAGCCTGTTTTTCCTCTTCGGGCAGTTGATCGACAATAACGCGAAGATCGTGCAGGTCGACATCGAGCCCGAGGAAATCGGCCGCAATCATTCGGTCGATCTGGGCATCGTCAGCGATATCCGCGCTCTGCTCAAGCAGTGCAATCGGTTGATCGACGAGGGCGGCGACGCCGAAACGCTCAAAGCGCAGTATAGCCAGTGGGTCGAGGTTTTGCGCCTGACTGAAAAGACGGCCAAAGCCAGCACGCAGCCCAATTGGGACAGCGACGCCACGCCGATTCACCCGCTGCGCCTGGCGCGGGAAGTGAACGACTTCATGGACCGCGACGACGATATCGTGGTCGCCGACGGCGGCGATACGCAAATCTGGATGGGTATGACCCGTACCATCAAGCAGGCTGGCCACTACCTGGATTCCGGCCTGTTCGGTTGCCTGGTCGTCGGTCTGCCCTACGCAAACTCGGCGAAGATTCTGCACCCCGAAAGCCGCGTGTGCCTGATCATCGGCGACGGCTCGACGGGCTTCAATTTCATGGAATTCGAAACGGCCGTGCGCAAGAACATTCCGATCGTCGTGGTCATCAGCAACGACCTGGGCTGGGGCATGATCCGCCACAGCCAGCAGTTGCGCATCGGGCACGCGATCGACGACGGCACGTTCATCGGCAAAGTCGATTATCACAAATTGGTCGAGGCGCTGGGCGGCGTGGGCTACTACGTGGAAAAGCCCGAAGACATTCGCCCGGCGTTGGAGGCGGCCTTTGCGTCGGGCAAACCCGCCTGCATCAACGTCATGACCGATCCGTCGACGATCAGTCCGGGCAGCGTGGCGCTGGCCAGCGTCTGATCGTTCAGGAGCCGGTGAGTGATCTTTTCTAACGAGGGAAGATGACATGCGGTACTACGGAAAATTTGCGATTGTAGAATTAAGCGAACAGAAAGTTGATTTCCGCGAAGTGCCCGAAGAGGACCTGAAGCTGTTCTTCGGCGGCGGCGGCATCGGCGCCAAGCTGTTGTTCGACAGCGGCGACGACGATGCGATCGTCATGGCCAACGGATTGCTCACCGGCTTCCCCATTACCACGGCGTGCAAAACGTCGTTCCTGTTTCGCTCGCCGCAAACCGGCGTGATCGGCGAAAGCAGCGTCGGCGGCAAGTTCGGCGCGCAGCTCAAACGCGCCGGCTTGGACGGTCTGATCATTCATGGCGTCAGCGCGCAGCCGGTGACATTGTTCATTCACGACGAAACGGTGGAGTTTCGCGACGCTCATGATCTATGGGGCCTGGACACCTTCACGGCGGAAAAGGCGTTGACCGCGCAACTGCCGGAAGGCTCGATCATCGGCGTTATCGGACCGGGCGGCGAAAACCTCGTCGGTTTTGCTTCGCTGATGTTCGAAGGTGAGTTTCCCCGCGCGGCCGGGCGCACCGGCATCGGCGCGAAGTTCGGCGAAAAGAAAATCAAGGGCATCGCCGTCAACGGCTCGCAAAAACCTGAGCTGTTCGACCGCGCGGCGTTGGCGGCCTACACCAAGGAACTCAACAAACAAATCCGCGAACGCACCGCCGGTCTGCACAATTTCGGCACCGCCGGCGCCGTGGCCCGCCGCGAAAAATCCGGCGACCTGCCGATCAAAAATTTCGCCCAGGGCGAATGGGAGGGCGCGGAGAAAATCAGCGGCCAGGCGTATGCAAAAGAGATGTTGTTGCACCACCACGGTTGCTATATGTGTCCGATCGCCTGCGCCAAGAAAATCCGCGTCCAAAGCGGTCCGCACGCCGGACTGGAAACCACGCAGCCGGAATACGAAACGGCCGGCGCGCTCGGTTCCAATCTGCTCAACGACAGCCCCGAGGATTTGGCCGTCGCCAACATGCTGTGCAACAAGCTGGGCGTCGACACGATTTCCGCCGGCGTGGCGATCTCCTGGTTATTCGAATGTTTTGAAAAAGAAATCCTCACGCGGGAGCGGATCGGCCTGGGCGAACTGGAACCGACGTGGGGCAACGGACCGGCGATTCACGCGTTGATCGAGAAAATCGCGTACCGTGAAGGCGTCGGCGATTTGCTGGCCGACGGCGTGCGCAAGGCGGCCGAGAAAGTCGGGCAGGGCAGCGACCATTTCGCCGTGCACGCCAAGGGGCTGGAATTGCCGATGCACGATCCGCGCGCCTTGGTCAGCGCGGGCGCAACCTACGCCACCGGCAACCGCGGCGGGTCGCACAACGAGGCGCCGGCGTATTACATCGAAGAGGGCATGAAGATCGAAGGTTTCCCGCAGGGCGTGGATCCGCACACGCCGTCCGGCAAGGGGGCGATCACGGCGCGCATGCAGGACCTGAGCACCGTGTTCGATGCGCTGGGCTTATGTAAATTCACTCTGGCCGGCGGCATCAGTTCGCCGCAATTGAGCCGGTTCGTCGAGTTGGCGATGGGTTGGGAAATGTCTGCGGATGAGTTGATGGCGGTCGGTGATCGCATCTATACGCTCAAGCGGTTGTACATCCAACGTCTGGGTGTGGATCGCAAAGACGATACGCTGCCCGGGCGCATTTTGCATGACAAACGCGGCTCCGGTTTCTCGGGCCAATCGTTGCCCGATTTGACAACCATGCTGCGTGAGTTGTATGCCGTGCGCGGGTGGAACGACCAAGGTTGCGTCACCAAAGAAAAAGCGGAGGCGATGGGATTGACTAACTATTACGAGTTGGGTGGACGTTTATGAGCGAGTTGGAGAGAAAACTGACGCCGAAGAGGCAGGCGATTTATCTGGCGATCGGTGTGGCGTTGTTCGCCCTCATCGCCATATTCTTGGGTTCCAATCCGCTGACCGTCGGTCAGGAAACGATTATCCTGACCCCGGCCGGCAAGCTTTGTCTCGGTTTGCTGGTCGTGGCGATTTTCTACTGGATCACCGAGACACTGCCGTTCCATGTGACCGCGATGCTGGTCATGCTCGTCATGCCGTTGCTGAAAATCACCGACGGCATGCAGATCGTCAAGAACGGGCAGATCAAAACGATCGCCGGTATCGGCGAGGGCTACAAGGAACTGATTCGTCTAAGTTTCGGCAACGATCTCATTCTCTTTTTCCTCGGCGTATTTCTGCTGTCGGGTGCGTTCTCCGAAACGCCGCTGGGCAAGCGGATGACGCTGCGCATGCTGCAATGGCTGGGTACGAGCACCAAGCGCGTGATTCTCGGCTTTCTAATCATGGGTACGCTGCTGTCGATGTGGGTGTCGGATGTCGGTGTCGCCGCGATCATGTTGCCGATCGGCATCGGCATTCTCAAACAAGCCGGCTGCAAACCGCTGCAAAGCAACTTCGGCCGGGCTTTGATGATCGCCTCGTGCTGGGGCGCGATTTTCGGCGGCATCGCCACGCCGGCCGGTTGCGGCCCCAATCCGATCGCCATCAACTTCATGCGCGAAATCGGCGGCATGCGCATCACGTTCCTCGATTGGATGAAAATCGGCGTGCCGGCCTCGCTGCTGATGATCCCCTTGGGCTGGGCGACGCTGCTGCTGATGTTCCCACCCGAAATCAAACGCTTGCCGTTGACCAAAGACGATATTCGCGCGCAACTGCGCGAACTGGGCGGCATGTCGCGTGAGGAAATCGGCACCGTGATCATCTTCTTGATCGTCATTTTCCTCTGGGTATTCAATCCGCTGCTCGCCAAGTGGACGAACAATTTCATCGATCTGCCCATCAGCTATGTGTCGATTCTCGGCGGCTGCCTGCTGCTCATTCCGCCGTTCCGGGTGATGACCTGGGAGCAGGCCAATCGGGTGATCAGTTGGGAGAGCATTCTCCTGATCATGGCTTCGCTCGGCTTGGGCATGATGACCTATCACACCGGCGCGGCGAAATGGATGGCCGTTTTCCTGCTCGGCGGCGTGACCAGCCTGAACCCGGTGATCTTGGTTTTCGTGGTCGTACTGGTCGTCATTTTCATGAAGCTGTTCCTGGCCAGCAACACGGTCACCGGCATCATCATCATCCCGATTCTGATTTCGCTGGCGCAGGCGTTCGACATTCATCCATGGATCCTGGTGTGCCCGGCGGCGTTCACTTC
>CALBTQ010000396.1 GCA_937967875.1 uncultured Pseudomonadota bacterium | reverse complement strand
ACCGAGATCTACACTCTTTCCCTACACGACGCTCTTCCGATCTAGCAGCGCGCGTCGATAACCCGCGAGGATCTTCCGCATATCGTCCGGCGTCGGCGTGTGCGGCGGGCAGGTCAGGCATTGGTTGTAGCCCGGGCAGCCGAACTTGCATTTTTCCGCCACCCAGTCGCCGACCTCAATTGTGTCGGCGGCGATCTCCACCACGTCCGTAGCGCCCTTGCGTTTGAGCGCGGCGATGTGCTTTTTGCGGATCGACTTCGGTTGATTGTTGGTGATCGTCATACCCAACAGATTAGTTGAAAAGAACTCGCAAAACAACGGTTGTCCCTCCCTGATCTCCGCCGGAGAGACGATGCAATATTTGTGCCTCATATGTGATTATTCCAATAGTGTGTAATTCTCATCGGTTGTGGACGAGGGGCGAACGTCGATGTGTAAAAATCTGCGTAATATTCAGCGGTGCACTCAAATATTCAGCGAAACATCGGCGAATTGAGGATGCGCTGCTTCATGCCTTTGAAGAAGCGCTCGAAGCCGTGTCCGTAGGGCATGTCGTTGACCAGATAGGTCCAGGTCGAGGAGGGGCCGGTCAGCTTTTCGCGTTGCGCGTCCAGGCCCTCGGGCGTGATCGTCGCCGCGCGCATGGTTTGCACGATGTCTTCTTCCAGCTTGCGCACCATCGCGCCGAACGCCTCGCTGACGCGGATCTGATACTCATTGAGCGGGTCCTTGGGAACGCCGTAAATGTTCGTTTGCCCGATCGAATACAGGTGAATACCCTCACGGATGTCCGCGACGGTCGCCAGGTGGTCGCTCCAGGCATGGACGAGATGATGCAGCGTCACCGCCCGTTCGGCCAGGCGCACGCCGCGCTCGCCGACGCGCTCGACAAGCTCCCGATAAAATTCCGCATCGTGCGTGGCCGTCACTAAATCGAATTCGTCGTGCAACACGGCGTCGCGCTTGTCACGGATCATCCGTCGCTGCTCTTCGACGATCGCCGTGTACTTGGTCAGCGTCTTGCGGATGGACAGATTCTCGCCCTCGATGATCCGTTGCGCGCGGGCGATCTCCCGCATGGTGCGCGGATTGTCGATCGCGCTTGCGCCCTCGGTTTTCGGCAGCAGTTCGCGCAAGCCGTATTTGATGATCAGCTCGTCTTCGAGGCTGACGAAAAATTGCGAAACCCCCGGATCGCCCTGCCGGCCGCAGCGTCCGCGCAGTTGATCGTCGATGCGCCGGCTTTCGTGCCGGTTCGTGCCGATCACGTACAGCCCGCCCAGTTGCACGATGCGCCGTCGCTCGAAATCGTCCGCACCCAGACGAATATCCGTGCCGCGCCCGGCCATGTTGGTCGAAATCGTCACCGCGCCCGCATGTCCGGCCTGCGCGATGATCTGCGCCTCCAATTCGTCGTTTTTCGCGTTCAGTACGCGGCATTCGATGTTCGCAAGGTGCAGCGCCTCGGCCAGTCGTTCCGATTCGCTGACCGTTCGCGTGCCCACCAGCACCGGCTGATCGGCCGCGTGGATGCGGCGGATGGCCTCGACCAGCGCCTTTTCCTTCGCCGCCTGCGTCGCAAACACCAGGTCGCCTTCGTCGCGGCGAATGCACGGTTTGTTCGGCGGCACGATCACGACGCCCAACTCGTAAAACTGCGCCAACTCCTCGGCGGCGGGAACGGCTGTGCCGGTCATCCCGGCCAGCTTGGGGTACAGGCGAATGAAGTGTTGCAGCGTGATCGAACCGAGGATGCGACCGTCCTCCTGGCGACCGACGTTTTCCTTCGCTTCCAACGCCGCCTGCAGACCGTCGGGCCAGCGGCGATTTTCCGCTACGCGCCCGGTGAATTCGTCGACCAACTCGACGCGATCGTCGCGCACGATGTAGTCGATGTCGCGATGCAGCAGCACGCGCGCATGCAGCGCCAGGTTGATCGTCGTCAGCAGATCGCGATTGGCCTCGTCGTGCAAACTGGCGATGCCCAAACGCTGCTCCAGGCGCTCCAGGCCGATGTCGGTCATAAAGACATTGCGCGCATGCTCGTCGGTTTCGTAGTCGATCGCCGGGCGCAACTCGGCGACCGTCGCCGCCAGCCGCGCCGGCTCGGGCGGACGCTCGGCGGTGCTGCCGGCCAGCACCAACGGAATGCGCGCCTCGTCGATCAACAACGAATCGGCCTCGTCGACAATCGCAAAATGGAAGGGTCTTTGGCGTAATTCGTCGACCGACGCGGCCAGTTGATCGCGCAAATAATCAAAGCCGATTTCCTTGGCCGTGCCGTAAACGATGTCGGCGCGATAGGCCGCCTGCCGCTCGCGCAAGCGCATGCCTTCCTGCACGAAACCGACGTGCAGTCCGAGAATTTCGTACACCGGGCCCATCCATTGCGCGTCGCGCCGGGCGAGATAATCGTTGAAGGTCAGCACGTGCACGCCGTCGCCGGTCAGCGCATTGAGCCACGCGGGGGCGACCGCGGCGAGGGTCTTGCCTTCGCCGGTTTCCATTTCGATGACCTGTCCGTCGTGCAGCGCCAGCCCGGCGATCATCTGCACGTCGTAAGGGCGCATCTTCAGGGCGCGCCGCGCCGTCTCGCGCACCAGGGCGAATCCTTCTTCGGTCAGTCGATCGAGCGCTTCGCCGTCCCGCGCCCGTTGTCGTAACGACGCGGCCAAGGCGTGTAGTTGTTCGTCGCTTTGTGTCGTCAACGCCGCCTCGCGAGCGTTGATCTTCGCCAACTGCCGCTCGTATGGTTTGAGGTCGTAGGTGACCGGCACGCCCCGGGCGCGGCTGAGCCAACGTTCAAATCGTGTTCGTAGTGACGGCATTGCTGGCAAGATAAGTACGATTCGGCGAAGCGCAAGAATATTTTCCAACATTTATAAACTGTGATATGCATGAAAGCGGGAGAGGGCGGATGAACAATCGCCTGTCGGTTTTCGTTGTTTTGCTGGCGGCATGCGCCTTTGCCTGTGTTGACACGGGCGACGGCGATCCCTCAGTCACACCGCTTCACCGTGCGCAAAATTTGCCGCAAAAATTCATCAATGTTCCGGTCAACGGCGAGATGCTGGCCTCGCGGCCGATCGTCGACGTGCGTGTCGAAGATTACATTTCCTCCAAACTGACCAACCGCCGGTTTCCCGGTTACACCGGCGATTTATGGCCGAGCGCCTGGGGCGACGACGACCGCCTCTACACGGCCAATGGCGACGGCTTCGGCTTCGGCAATGTGTTTGCGGAGGTCGTGCTCAACGTGGTGGATGGTGAACCGCCGGGTTGCACCGGTTCGGCTGTCCGTCGCGCCTTCGGTCCGTACCTCGCCGGTAAATGGGGTCCGGAAAAATGGAAGTACTCGCGCAAACCGACCGGCCTGATGTGCTTGGACGGCGCGCTGTATCTTTTCTTCCAGAACCTGGCGAATTTCATGATGCCCGAACCGTTCGGCGAAGCCCCGCACGCGTCGATTTCCGTGTCCTACGATCACGGGCGCACCTGGAGCTACGACCGGCGCGCGCCGAGATCGGAAGAGCACACGTCTGAACTCCAGTCACCGAATACG
>CALBTQ010000395.1 GCA_937967875.1 uncultured Pseudomonadota bacterium | reverse complement strand
GACCACCGAGATCTACACTCTTTCCCTACACGACGCTCTTCCGATCTGCCTCAGTCAGTCGGGCGCGACGGCCGATGTGATCAAGTTCATCCAGGAGGCGATTTTCCGCGAATCGACCTGCCTGGGCGTCGTCAACGTCGTCGGCTCGACGGTGGCCAACCTGACGCACGAAAGCGGCGGCGGCGTGTACACGCGCTCCGGACGCGAGGTCGGCGTGGCCGCAACCAAAACCTACACCGGCCAACTGGCCGTGCTCACGCTGCTCACCCTGCTGCTGGCGCGTAAAAAGGAACTGTCGCTCAAACGCGGCAAGGAGATCATCCGCGCGATGGAGGAACTGCCCGATAAAATTCAGCAGGCGCTGGAAACGACCGAGGGGCAGATCAAAGAGCTGGCGAAATCCTTCCGCAAGTTCCCCGGCGCGTTTTTCCTCGGGCGCGGCTTCGGCCTGCCCTCCGCGCTGGAGGGCGCGCTGAAATTGAAGGAAGTGTCCTACGTGCACGCCGAAGGCTATCCGGCCGGCGAATCCAAGCACGGGCCGATCGCGCTGATCGACGAGAACTTTTTCGTCGTCTTCGTCGCCACCGACGAGGACCCGGAAGCGCGCCGCTACGTGGCCAACAACATTTCGGAGATGAAAGCCCGCTTCGACGAGCACGCGGGCCACGGGAAATCGCACATCATCATCGTCGGCACCGAGGGCGACCGCGAGTTGGAGGAGTTCTCCGATCACGTGATCTATCTGCCGTCGGCCGGGGAAGCGATTCTCTCGCCGATCCTGCACGCGACGCCGCTGCAGTTGTTCGCCTATTACATGGCCCTGGAGCGCGGGCACGATCCCGATCAGCCGCGCAACCTGGCCAAGAGCGTCACGGTCACCTGAGCGTTCAGGCGGGACGCAACGAAATCGGGCCGATGTGTTCCGGCAGAATCTGCACGCCGCGTTCCAGCCATTCCGGCAGCAACTTGACCTTTTCCTTGCGCGGCGGCCGCGGCGGCTCGAGCAAGGCGCGGATCTTCAATGTCGCCTGCTCGGTCAGCATCGGGCCGTGCCCCGGGCACAACCGCTGCACCTCGGGCATGCGACGGATGAAACGCAAGGTCGCCTCGTGGCACATGTTCACGTTGGGGCTATACTCAGCCATCGCTAGGCGCAATTTTTGCCCGATGCGCAGCGGCGGGTAACCGACCAGGATCGCATCGCCGGAAAACAGCGTCTGCGTCGGCTGATGGTAGATCATCGACTGCCCGTCGGTGTGCCCCGGTGCGGGATAGATGTGGAAACCGTACTTCCACGGACCGCGCTGAAACGTCTCGTCGATCGGGCAGATCGCCGGCTGCAAATCCTGCAGACCGCAGGCGACCCGGTAAAACAACCCCATCGGCCGGCCGGACAACGGCGGCGGCGGCGCGGTGCCTTCCAGAAACGGCGCGTCGGCAGCGTGGCAGACGACCGGACAGCCGAAGGTCTTGCGCACCCAGGCGGCGTTGCCCGCGTGATCGCGATGATGGTGGGTCAGCAGCACGGCCGTCAGATCGCCCGGATTGCGAATGCCCCAGCGCCACAGATTCCAGCGCAACAGCACGCGTTCACCCATATCGCCGGTGTCGATGAGGAAATTGCGGCCGCGCTTGTCGCGCAGCAGGTAGACATTGGAAATATTGACCGCGTTCAATACGCGTATATCCGCTTCGAGCTCCAACATGATCGTTCACCTCGTGTCGATTCTCAGATGTTGAATCCGTCACATTCGCTTCAACATGAGCACGGAACCTATCGTGCGAGCGTATGTTGACACATTGCGTCAAGGATGTAAAGCGCTTTGTTTTTACTTTAACTATATTCTGTATCCTATTGTATTATAAAAACATTCCTTTTCACAAAAAAGAAATACTTGGCAGATTTGCAAAATCCCGATAAGCTGACGCCTCGTTTTTGTAACCACCAAAAGATCGGCCGACCCATGCACACGCCACTCGTCGCCCGCGTCCGTCCCGGGCGCAAAACTGCGGTTATTCTGATCTGTATTCTCTTGATTATCGGCTGCGCCACGACGCGCACGGCCGTCGAACCGTCGCTGGACGGCCCCTGGTACAAAACGACCGAACCGACCGCGCGATACAAGGGCGTGGTGCAACTGTCGACCTACGTCACCATGCGCGACGGGGTGCAAATCGCCCTGGACTACTACCTGCCGCAAAACCTCGCGCCGGGCGAAAAGCTGCCGACGCTCCTCGACCAGACGCGCTACTGGCGCAACATCGACCTGCGCTGGCCGCTGTCGGGCCTGCTGACGCTCTACAAGGAAATCGTGCCGATCATCGAAAGCGGTTACGCCTTCGTGCGGGTCGACGCGCGCGGGTCCGGCGCCTCCTTCGGTATGCGCTCCTGCCCCTGGTCGGCCGACGAGATCCGCGACGGCGCGCAAATCGTCGATTGGATTATCGCCCAGCCGTGGTCCGACGGCGTCGTCGGGGCGGCCGGCGGATCGTACGAAGGCACTGCGGCGGAGTTTCTGGCCGTCAACCGCCACCCGGCGCTCAAGGCGATCATGCCGATGTACTCGTTGTTCGACGCCTACACCGACATCGCCTTCCCCGGCGGCATTCATTTAAGCTGGTTCACCGAAATCTGGCAGCAGGGCAACCACGCGCTGGACAACAACCGCCCGCAGGAAGTGCTCTGGTGGGCGCCGCTGGCCACGCGGGGCGTCGCGTCGGTGATGTTCGACCGCAACCGCGATCTGTTGCGCCGGGCCGTCGCCGGGCATGCCGCCAACTACCGGGTGCACGACGAAGCCAAAATGATCACCTTCCGCGACGACGTCAGCCCCGGCGGCTTGCACCTGGACAGCTTCAGCCCGCATACGTTCGTCGACGATCTGCGCGCGGCGGACATCCCCATCTACAGCTACAGCGGCTGG
>CALBTQ010000394.1 GCA_937967875.1 uncultured Pseudomonadota bacterium | reverse complement strand
ATCGTATTCGGTGACTGGAGTTCAGACGTGTGCTCTTCCGATCTTTGGAGCGATGGATCGTCTCGAAGCTCTGCGCCAGCACCGCTTTGACGCCCAACAGCATTGTCCCTTTGGCCGCCCAGTCGCGACTGGAGCCCATGCCGTAATCCTTGCCGCCGATGACGATCGTGGCGATGCCCGCCTGCCGGTATTTCATGGCGGCGTCGAAAATAGGCATCGTTTCTCCGGTCGGCAGGTACTTCGTCCAGCCGCCTTCCTTGCCGCCGGCCAGCAGGTTGCGGATGCGGATGTTGCCGAAGGTGCCGCGCGTCATCACCCGGTCGTTGCCGCGTCGGCTGCCGAATGAGTTGAAATCGACCGGCTGCACGCCGCGTTCGATCAAATATTTGCCGGCGGGCATTTCGGCCGGGATCGCGCCGGCGGGGCTGATGTGGTCGGTCGTCACGCTGTCGCCGACCATGACCAGCGCGCGCGCGCCGGCGATGTTCTGCAACGGTTGCGTGTTCGGCGACAGGTCGACGAAGAACGGCGGCTCCTGAATGTAGGTGCTTTGCTCGTTCCAGTTGTAGACCATTTCGTCGGTGCTCGGGATGGCGTTCCAATCCGCGTTGCCGGTGAGGATGGTGTCGTAAATGCCTTTATAAGTATCCGGTTTTTGTGCATACGGCAGCAGCGCGGCGATTTCCTCGTCGGTCGGCCAGAGGTCGCGCAGGTAGATCGGCACGCCGGTCGGCCGGTCGCCGAAAGAATCGCTGATCAGATCGAAGTGAATCGATCCGGCCAGCGCATAGGCGACCACCAGCATCGGCGAAGCCAGATAATTCGCGCGCGTGTGCGGATTGATCCGCCCCTCGAAGTTGCGATTGCCCGAGAGCACCGAGGCGACGATCAGATTGCCGTCTTTGACCGCCTTGACGATGTGTTCGTCCAGCGGGCCGCTGTTGCCGATGCAGGTCGTGCAGCCGTAGCCCACCGTATGGAAGCCGAGCTTGTCGAGGTAGGGCGTGAGCCCCGCGTCGTCCAGGTACTTGGTGACGACCCGCGAGCCCGGCGCGAGGCTGGTTTTAACGTAGGGCTTGACGGTCAGTCCGGCTTCCACCGCTTTTTTCGCCAGCAGGCCCGCGCCGATGAGCACCCATGGATTCGATGTATTCGTACAACTGGTGATGGACGCGATAACCACGTCGCCGTTTTGCAGTACGCCCTCGCTGCCGTCCGGATAGTTCACCGTGGCTACAGCCCGCGTTTGCTGATCGGCCAGACCGTAGCCGCGTTCGCCGACCGGAGCGATCAGATCGGCGTGCCATTGCGCCTTCAATTTTTTGATGACGATGTGATCCTGCGGCCGCTTAGGACCCGCCACCGCCGGTTCGACTGTCGCCAGATCCAACGCCAGCACCTCTTTAAAATGCGGATCAGCCGTTTGATTGGTGCGGAACAATCCCTGTTCGCGACAGTAGGCGTCGACCAGATCGACTTCCTCTTCGCTGCGGCCGCTGATGCTCAGGTAGTTGATCGTCTCGGCGTCGACCGGGAAGAAGTTGCAGCGCGAGCCGCATTCGGGCGCCATGTTGGCGATCGTGGCCCGGTCGGGCAACGTGATGTTGCTCAGGCCGGGGCCGAAGAATTCGACGAACCTCCCGACCACGCCTTTGTCGCGCATGATCTTGGTGATCGCCAGCACCAGGTCGGTGGCTGTCACGCCCTTGGCCAATCTGCCGGTCAGGCGGAAACCGTATACTTCGGGCATCATCATGAAATAGGGCTGGCCGAGCATCACCGCTTCGGCTTCGATGCCGCCCACGCCCCAACCGAGCACACCCAGGCCATTGATCATCGTCGTGTGCGAATCGGTGCCCACCAACGAATCGGGGAAGGCGACCTTATGCCCGTTTTCCGTTTCCTGCCGCACGACCTTGCCCAGATATTCGAGATTCACCTGATGGCAGATGCCGCTGGCCGGGGGCACGACGCGAAAATTCTGGAAAACCTTCTGCCCCCAGTGCAAAAATTCGTAGCGCTCGCGGTTGCGTGCGAATTCCAGGCGAGCGTTCTCGTCCAGCGCGCTCGGCGAGGCGTAATGGTCCACCTGCACGCTGTGATCGATGACCAGATCGACCGGCAGGGCCGGGTTGATGCGCGCGGGGTCTTTCCCGGCGCGGGCCATGGCGCTACGTAGGGCGGCCAGGTCGACCAATGCGGGCACACCGGTGAAATCCTGCATCAGCACACGAGCCGGCATGTAAGGGATGGTCACGCGCGAGGGCTTTTTCGGATCGTATTTGGCTAGGTTCAGCACGTCGTCGCGGTTGATGGTGACGCCGTTTTCGCGTCTTAAAACGCCTTCCAGCACGACCTTGATCGAAAAGGGCAGATGATCGATATCGGCGACCCCGTCGTCGGCCAATTGGTGCAAACGGTAATAGGTGTAATCACCGTGTCGGGTGCTCAATTTACGGCGGGTGTCGAACGTATTTTCAGTCGTCTGCGAAGACATAACCCCTCCTTATAAGGCGCGAATATCCCTCAATGTGCATCTGACGGGTTGCGCTTGCCGTTTTTTTAATTTTTGGTTCGGGCCATCTCAGAGTGAACTTTTGTTTCGAATTTTCGATAACGGCAAAATTATAGACATTCCCGTCGAATACGTCCATTGGCTAACGCGAAAAAATAGTAGAATTATTGTTAGACAGAAACGTCGATCAGCGAGCCGCGGGGCGGCGCTTCGCCGGTTTCTTTGGTTTCGCCTTCGTCGGCGGTCTCTTTAGTTCCGGGAAGCGAATCGCCGCTTTCTTCCATGCGTTCTTTTTGGATTTCCGCTTGCGCCGCGCGAATGTTCGCATCGGCCTTGCGGGCGACCGCGCGATCGGCTCCGGAGGGGTCAGCCGGGGCGAGGGCGGCCCGTTTGACGCGGCCCATCTTGACGATCGTGGCTTGCGGATCCTTCTCCGTCGAGACGTCGATGCTCACTTCGCCGCCGATCGCATAGCGTTTGCCGTCCGGACCGACCTGATAGGAGTAGCTCGCGCCGCCGGTTAAGCCGGCGCCGGCCGCCATGTGAGCCTGCTCGTGCTGCCGGACCTCCCGGTCGCGCTGTTTGAGTTTCTCCACCTCACGCTTTTCATTTTCCGGCAGTTCTTTTTCCGACTTGACCGCGCCCTTGCCCTGTTCCTCTTTTACCGTACCTTCACTTTGCTGCTGATTTTTCGCAGCGGTAGCGGTAGTCGGAATGGTTGGCGGCCCGGTCGACGAGATGTACACGTACCCTCCTTCATTTTCTTTTAAAAACTATCGGACGATCGCCGCAAATTCATTAGAGCATTGTTGCCGTCCGAGTTTCGCGATAATCTACCTCACTCTTTAAGGATAGGTCGATAAGCATGAAGAAAATTGTCTTGCTGAGTCTGGTGATTGCCTTGGCCGTTGTCACCGCGGCGCATGCGCAACAGCCGTCAACTTATGATATTATACTGAATTATCGGTTACTTAACGTCGAACAATGGTGGAACAACGACGGTACGCGGTCCGATTTCGGCTACGACGAGCAGTTCGTCAGCCATCGATTGGCGCTACATTCTTCTTTGAATGTAATCGACCTGTTCGACATGCTTCTGGGAAGATCGGAAGAGCGGCGTGTAGGGAAAGAGGGTAGGACTCGGGGGGCGGGCTATCAGTAA
>CALBTQ010000393.1 GCA_937967875.1 uncultured Pseudomonadota bacterium | reverse complement strand
TCTTGCTCATTTCGACGTCTTTGATTTCTTCGCTGAACTCATCGCCGCTCTTCGAAGCGATTTCATCGTCGTTGAACACGGTAGAGCCGGTGATGTTGTCCTGCCACAGCTCTTTCTTGCTCATTTCGACGTCTTTGATTTCTTCGCTGAACTCATCGCCGCTCTTCGAGGCGACTTCATCGTCGTTGAACACAGTAGAGCCGGTGATGTTGTCCTGCCACAGCTCTTTCTTGTTCATTTCGACGTCTTTGATGCTATCGCTGTAATCATTGCCGCCCTTCGAGGCGACTTCATCATCGTTGAGCTGGGTCGGAGCGCCTACGATGTTCTCTTCCCACAAGCCCTTCTTGACCATCTCGACGTACTTCAGATCCTGATCGGCGTCATCGGTATACGCCGCCAACGAATCTTCATCGGTGTCGGTGTCTTCGTATTCGCCGCAACCCGCGGCCAGGAATAACAGGAAAATTACGGTGATGGAAAGTGCCAGTTTCTTCATGGTTAGTTCCCTCCAGTTTGCCAAATCGGTTAGCATTTTGAGGGAACGGTCTTGGCGAGACCGTTCCTTCGGCAGCTGAGCCATCTCCTTACGGAGACCTCATGCTTTGCGCCACCGCCTCACGACGGTTTTGCCTTTGTCACGGAACGTGCTTTCTAGGGTTTTCAATGAACTCATTAACACGTTTCGTCAGGTGTCTTACAATTCATAAGGATTTTTTTCACACAATTTCATTTTTTCCGATTTTTTATTATGTCATTTTTTCCAGGTAGACAAAAAATAGTAAGAGATGTATACAGTCCATCCGAAGTGAACCGTCAAAAAAGGACCGTTTTTCGCCATGTTAGCCGAATTGATTGTACGACTTGACGACAGCAGGATCGAGATTGTCCACCATGAACAGTCCAACTGGTTCGGAAAAGCGCTTGCCGCCCGACGGGTCATGCAATCCGACAATCCCGACGAGACGATTTATTTTTCCGGCTATACGCCATTGGCGGCTTCCGGGCTTGGTTTCGCTGGAAAATTGAATATTTACGGCACAAGCCTGTTGGGCAACAACCTGCAGGGCAGCCGTTCCGGCGGGTTGATCACGAGAAATCTGACCCGCATGGGCATTTTAGGCATTCAGATCGTAGGACAAACCTCTTCCCCCACGGTTTTACACCTGGCGGCGGACGGCTCGCCCCGCCTCCTTCCTTTAAAGGGATATGGAGACGACCTTCGCGGCACCTACCGTTTTTCCGAGGCGATTTACAAAAAATACGGTAAAAACATAGGCTTGGCGATCACAGACCCCGCCTCGACCGGTTTTTTGTTCAACGCGATCGCCTGCAACGCTCAACCCGGCGAGCCGCCGCATCGAGTGGCCGGGCGCGGCACGAACCGTTTCGGACACAACGGTTTGGTCGGCGTAGTGGTCGAGCGCTCCCCCGAACCGCTGCATGGACTTTCTTTTAATAAGAAGGATGTGGCGGAGATTTTACGGAAGCTGCATCAGTCGAAATGGAACAAAAACCTGACCGGCAGCGCCGACGAACAGAATCCCTCCTTGGGCGGCACCTATGGCGCAGCGGCCAAGGGCCGGTTCGATGCGGGCCATGGTCTGACCAATCTCTTTCGCAGTGCCCATATTCCTGACGAGTATTATCAAACCGTCCTGCCGGAAAACATCGTTCGCGATCAATTGCGCCTGGCGGCGGAAAACGACCTCGCCATCAGCCGCCATTCCTGCCTGCCGGGCTGTCCGAACAAATGCAGCCAAACGATCATCATGAACGACGACGGCGAATATAAGATCTTCAAAGCCGGCGAATGGGAAACCTATCAGGGCGCGATCAACCTGGGCATCTTCGAACAGGCCGTCCCCTTTACGACCTGGGTGACGCAACACTCCAACGATTTTGCCTACGATCACATCGAAGGTCTGGTCACCCTCGCCGCGTTGGCCTTGGTCACCGAAAGCAAGGTAGACACCGGCGTCCGCTACGGCGACGTCGAATCGATGAAGCGTTGCCTGCGCGAAGCGGTCGCGGGCGATACGGACCTGGGACGATTGTTCCGGCGCGGCGCGGCGGCGGTCGAACAACATTACGGACTCGAACGTCACTTTACCGTCGGCGGACACGCTCTGGCGTTCCACAACGGACGCAGCATGGTGCAGACCGGCGTCGGCCTGAGCTGGACCTACGGCCGTCACGGCGAATGCTGCGCGGGACCGGGCCGCCTCAACTTCCTCGGCCTGCCCTACAATCCCGCCGACCATACGCTCGATGCGCGCACCCACGTGCTCAACAGCGTCCACGGGATGATCATGTACGGCGCGGTCGACGAACACGGCATGTGCTTTTTCATCGGACCCAGCCTCGACACCCTCGTGGACAGCGAGATGATCCTCAATACGATGGGCCTGCCCGGCGACGCCCGCGAAATGATCCGTCACTCCGCCGAGTTGATTTTGCAAATCCACGACTTCAACGAACGACGCGGCGTGCGCATCCAACCGCTGCCTAAAACCTTTTACGACCAGCCCACGCGCGGCAATCAGCAAACGGACGACGAGGCGGTGGCCTTCAATGTGCCCTTTGCCGAAGTGCGCGATTACGGTCGCGAGGTATTCGCCGAAGTCGCCTCGGGTCGCGTGACCGTACCCGACGAGTTGCTGGCCAAATCGCGCGAACGTTATCAATAGCGTCGTCTTGCCATGCCGCCATCGACTTCGTAGAATATTTTCATTCCGAAAATCCATACGGAGGTGTGCGATGAAAAAGCGATGGCTTTTTTACTTCATCATTTCCATCACTGTTGCGTCCTTGACCGGCGGCCTCTACGCCGCCCTGTCGCCCGCCGACGATTACCGGGCTGAACGCGCGAAACTGACCGACGCCGACCGCGCCATGCGTCTGGGCGCGGATCTCACGCTCAATCAAATGGAACAGGATGTGGAAATCTTCTTGTCCGCATTGCGGAAAAAACAAATCGACGATTATCAATGCGATAAATCTTTTCCGCCGGCCAAAATGTTCTATCGCGCCAAGGGCGAGATCGAAGCGGATCCGGTCTTCAAGCTTCTTAAAACCATGCCCAAGGGCGGCGCGCTGCACGTGCACACCAGCGCCTCGGGCACGGCCGAGTGGATCGTCGATACCGCGTTGAAAACAGCCGATACCTACGTCTGCTGGGAAGAAAAATGCGTTTACAAAAGCGATGATTTTCCGAAGGGCTCCTTGGTCGTCGCTCCTCAATGCCCGCCCGGTTTCATCGCCTTCAATGAGGCCGCCATTACCAAAAAAATGCGGCAAGAGATGATCCGGATGCTTACCATCGGCCCGGAAGAGGAAGTGTTGCCCGACATCTGGGACGAATTCGAAAACATCTTCAATCGCGCCGGTAACTTCATCAATTACAAACCGGTCTTCAAAAAGTATTTCTATCACGCCATGACCGTTTTGGCCGAAGACAACGTTCAATACCTGGAGTATCGTGGCGGCATGTCGCCTTATGAGGATCTGTCCTGGAAAGATTATTCCGCGGAAGAAACAATCATAACCCTACGCGATATTTATCACGAGGTGGCCAAAGAGCATCCGGGCTTCAAGATGAAGCTGATTCTCGCCGCTCATCGCAGTTCCGATGCGGCGAAGGTGAATAAAAAGCTGGCCACGGCCATCGAGCTCTACAAAAACAAGAATCTGCGCGACGAAGGACATCCCTTCATTCTCGGCTTCGACCTGGTCGGTCAGGAAGACACAGGGCACAAGACGATCGATTACCTCGACGTCTGGTTGAAAGCCCGGCAGGACGGCAACGACATCCCCTTCTATTTCCACGACGGCGAAAGCGACTGGTTCTTCGACGACAACCTGTACGACACCGTGATCGATCCGATCGCCAGCCGGCGCATCGGCCACGGCTTCAACCTGTTCCGCTTCCCCTCGGTGATGGAAAAGGTAAAGGAAATGGAGATCGCGCTGGAGATCTGCCCGATCAGCAACCAGGTGTTGCGCTACGTCAGCGACCTGCGCATACACCCCGGCGCCGAGTACATCAACCGCGGTGTGCCGGTGGTGCTTAGCTCCGACGACCCGAGCATCTTCGGCTATCAAGGCCTGACCTACGACTTCTGGGAAGCGTACATGGCCTGGGGTTTCGACCTGCGCACCTTGAAGAAACTGGCGCTCAATTCCCTCACCTACACCGGCATGGACCAGCAGGAGAAAGCCGAAGCGATCGCGCTATGGCGGCAGAAGTGGAACACTTGGATCGAAGCAGTCTACGCCGAAACAAAGAAATAAACGTATCTTATGGCTCCGTTGGGTTGCGCTCAACGGAGCCGCAACGATCGCTTATCCGCGGATAAAGCCTATTCCTCGTACTTGAATGAAACCTTCACCCGCGCGCGATAGGCCACCACTTTGTTGTCCTCGACCTTCATATCCAGCGTGGTGATTTCGGCGATGCGCATGTCGCGCAGACTTTCACCCGCCTTTTCGACGGCGTTTTTCGCCGCGTCCTCCCAGGACTTGGGCGACGTACCCACCAATTCGATAATCTTATAAATACTGTTGGACATGTTCCCCCCTCGTGTGGACCGGCATCCATCCGGCCCTGATAATTTTTCAGGATTCCTGCTGAAAAAAATGTAGTCAGCAACCGAGGCAATGGCAAACGATCCGCCCGGTTTTCTCCTAAAATAAATAGATCGGAAGAGCGTCGTGTAGGGAAAGAGTGTAGATCTCGGTG